>NZ_JBHUMH010000058.1:0-115232 GCF_042684845.1 Paenibacillus yanchengensis
ACTTTTCACCTAACGAATACCGAAGAGCTGCGTAACGAAAAGAACCTCAGCTCTGTTAAAACGAGCCGAGGTATCTAACCTAACTATTTTTGTTTTTTACACTGTCCACTTGACAGGGAGCACTTCACAGCACTTAGGCTATTTTATCTTTAAGGAAGGTAAATGCGGTCCTGTTAAATTACGTCCTAACCAACACCGCCACACACTCCACATGTGCCGACTGCCCATTATTGACAAATAGTGATCAGCGCTGCTTGCTTTAGAGTGTCGTTCTCCATCTTAAGTTGCTGAATTTCTTTTCGTAGTGCGATAAGTTCGTTTTCTTCTGGGGATCGATTATCCTTTTCTTTGAAAGAACCTGTAGTTTGCGCTTGTTTAATCCATCTATCTAATGCTGATGACGTAAGCTCATATTCTCTCACAATTGACGCTCTACGCAGAATCGAACTGCGGACTGATCGCTGCCAGCGATATGCGCTACCACGGATGGTCATTTACACACCCATAAAAATTTACAATGTAAGAGCAAGACTTCATTCACTCTCAATATTACATATTTGAAAAAGTAAAATAAGGGCTACTAATTAGATGTGAATAAACACTTTTAATATCCGCCTCTTTATATAGAGTTCTGTTCTGAGTCTCCCAGTTCATAACATTTTTTATTATAGTATTTAAATCATGTGTTTTTCTCGCTTCCCATACCACCTTCGAGTACAACTCAAGCCCAGCTTCACTTCGATACCCCTCAATACTTTGAATCACATTATCTATACTGGCACTGCACATCGGACTATTGTCTTGATTTAAGTAATTTTTAAACTCATCTTCAATAACTCTAATTACGGATGTTTTATTAGGCTGGCTATAGGCTATTAAGTAATGGTTATTCAGTTTGGATAAAACTAGGTTTAGCCCCTCAGAAATTAATCCGTTTGAGTATGGAGTGAAGTTCAAATTTAGTGTGTGACCCGTTGTTTGCAAGATGAATGCTAGATTGTGAATTTCATTTACAGAAATAGTAAATGTTTCTTTTGTATATGCCAATAAAAGACTCAACAAATCCTTTCTACCTTCTGTTAATTTAGGCTTAGTTTCTATAGTAAAAAGGTCAGTATTAGAATACAAATCAACCTTACTTTCAACAATGTTTGAAGGCTCATATACTTTAACTTCAACGTTCTCTAGATAGTTAAGTGAATTCACAATTAAAGGCTTTACATCATTCCAATCTAGACCTCCATTGCCGCACCCTAAAGGCGGTAATGCAATTGATTTGATGTTCATTCTATTAATTTCTTTGACTAATGCATTTAGTCCAAGCTCTATATCCTCAATTTTCGACCGCGCCTTCCAATGTCGTTTGGTCGGAAAGTTAACTACATATTGAATCCCAAGTAAATTCCCCGTGGAAACAGTTTGCATTATCCCTGGCTTTAATTCTTTATTATCGCACATTATTTTATATTCTTTAAATACGTTCGGGTATCTTTTTTTCACATGTAGTGCAATTCCTTTTCCCATCACCCCAACACAATTCACTGTATTAACAATAGCTTCTGCATCAGTATCAAATAAGTTACCTTTCACAAATTTAATCACATCTACACTTCCTATCTTCTAAACGCAATTATAAAAGTTAGTCTCATCGTAACAAACATCTATGAACCATATGCCTACACAAGTTAAAACCATGTTTAGTTATCAGTATACACAATCGTGAAATAGAATGCTAAAGACTTTACTTTTATTTCAAAAAGGTCCATTTACCATTAATATGAACCTTTTTGAAATAAACTAAATGCACCCGTTTTTATGTAAGGGAATTACTTTCACCATTAGCACATTGTTTTTATAATTTGCGCGGTATAATCCATCACTGTCCTTAAAATTCTCAACAGCTTTCCTTACAAAAATTCAATGTTACATCAATCCAAGAACATTTTTGAATTAACATTTATCTTAAAGGGGATTTCTTCGTAATGAGCAAGAGACAATTCTTTTATACGCTCTTCATGCTCTGTACTTTTTACGTAGATGCTGTGAAAATCATCCGAACTAACAGCTAAAGACGAAACACACTCTGCCATACATACATTTTTGCATGTAGCATCACCGTAGTCTCTTTTATCCATTGTAACCCAATCAATCAGTTCAAAACCATCATCATAGGCGTACATTTCAAATTCTTCCATAGAAATTGGATGTTGGGGGATGATTAGGAAATCATTATCTTTTGCATAACTTCTTTTCAAACAGATGTAAATAAACTCATCATCAGGATTATCTATTTGCACCCTACCGTCGAAAGGATTTTTTGAAAAAAAATGGAACGGAACATAGTTTGTAATATCATGCTCTTCTCTAAACTCAATAATTTCTGCATCAGCAATATCCACAAAACCATCTAGTTGATTTCTAGGTAACAATCCATTTTGAAGAATTGATTCGAAATTTTGAATGCTTGTAAGATGATAAATTAGTTTTTGATCTCGAATTCCCATGTTCTAAATCAGCTCCTATTGATAGTAATATATCTGCAATTAAACTTAAAGACCTATTATCATTGTATCTCAAGGACTATAAAATAAATGTCGAATTAGCTCGAAAATAAAAAATGTTCAGTTAAATATGTCGAGGTTCCTGCGAAAAGTAGGAACTTTGTTGTTTTAGTTCTGTATACCTTACTCAAGCACCTTATCCGCATCCACCTGATTCCCAACCTCAACGCCCATCATCCCGATGAACTGGCTAATCCTCAATTTGAAGTGAACCTTGATCTCTCCCCAGAAAACATCGACCCTGCCGATGATCGTGCCGAGCATCATTTTCTTCTGCGGGATGGAAACTTTGTTGAACACCATGCGTTAGCTCGGATTGTGCTGCGGAGATGCCTCTGATCCATTCACTCAATCAGATCGCTCCCCCAAATAATATAAAGTCCGAACAGTGGAATGTTCGGACTTTATCAGGTAAATGCGGCTTCTATTCAATAGTTCTTGTTAACGACGCACAACACTCCACATGTGACGAGTACACAGTGACGAGTCTGTCCGACGGAGTGAAATTTGCGAATATTCATACGAGATCGACTATTTTATACAGGGAAAATGCCGGAATTATTAATCATTATGGATAAATATGCGTTTAAAATGGTTCGTCGGACAGACTCATAGATATTCTGTCCCGGATGTTCCGTAAAACGTTCCCGCGATTCCCGCTGTTCCCCTCTTTTAACGCCTTAGCGGAAAGAGTGTCGCGGTGCTTGCTTCGCAAGAACCGCGACATCGAGGGAAATGGTGGGAATCGACGTGTTATGGGATGATTTCACCAGATATTATGTTTTTATCTATAAGTACTATATCCTTCATCTAGATTAGAAACATAATCACACACTCTATCGTAATTAATTATATTTAAATTCGTTGATTCACTAATTATTCTATTTTTTCGATCTCTATCATTTGTCTCCATTTGATTTCTTCTGCTAATCACTAAACAATAGTGAATCCTTGTAATAGGAACATTTATGCCTTTTTCAGTAAATTTATGCTCATTAAAAAATGTTGTATTATTTGATTCCATCCACTCTTTCCATTGATTAATCTGACCTAAGCCAGAATTAGCCGATGCTGATAATTTATAACCATCAGTTAAAACAAATGTTGACGCCGGTGATTCGAATTCAACAAGGATTAAGCTGTATCCATCAGAGTTTCTACCACATAAAACATAATCTGCTTGCATGCTACTTCCTAACTTCATTT
This sequence comes from Paenibacillus yanchengensis, assembly GCF_042684845.1. Classification (NCBI taxonomy): domain Bacteria; kingdom Bacillati; phylum Bacillota; class Bacilli; order Caryophanales; family Paenibacillaceae; genus Paenibacillus; species Paenibacillus yanchengensis. The sequence continues at coordinate 3,768 of NZ_JBHUMH010000058.1, forward strand.
CTGGAAAGAGATAAGTCTCTTTGTGACCAAAATTATACTCTTTAAATATTGAAGCCGGGATAAACCACTTTCTATTTTTCTTAATGTAATCTTGAATATCATGCTCATTTTTCGCAGAATTAATGACCTTCCTTAGTGCATTTACTTCTAAATCTACAGATGTTTTATCTCTATGATAATGCCATACAACATTATTGGGAAATTTAGAATTGAAGTTATAAATAAACTTCCTCATCTCATCATCAAACTTTTCAATTGGATCGGAAGCTTTGGAAAAATCAATTTGTCCCTGACTCCAGAATTCATTATATTCTTTAATAGCTGCTGCGTATTTTCCTGTTGGTTTAGTATAATCAACTTCGTATAAGTTCATATAATTCCTCCATATATTGATTTTATCAATTATATCTTTATTTGCTTTGGTGAACTTGTCCCATAACGTTCTTGTATTCACGACGTCCTACCACCTTAAGCCCAAAGGGCGGCCGCGATGCGGTTAGGTGGTGGGATGTGTCCGGCTGAATCTACTTCTCTGCTACTGAAATGCCTCTTCGAATCCACTTTTAACTTCTGCCGGACCGAGGGCCGAATGGCCCGATGCGTGAATATGGTGTTATAGGATGTCAGCGCCTTCTTCGAATTACTTACATAATTAATCCTTCTTCAAATTTCAACTATGTAGTCCCGTATTACATCCAACATAAAGTCCGCTGATTTGGGAGTATATCCAGGTGATTGACAAAAAACTATATAATCGAATTTTTCTTTAGCTTGGAAGTCTTTCCATGGTGTTAATTTATATGGAATCTCCTTATCTAATTTTGTAGGAAGAATTGTTCCATCAATAATCCTATCGTAGTACATTCCCATTTTTATATCTTGGGGATATGCCTTGAACTGAAACATTTTTTCTTTGTCAGAAAAGTTTTTTAAATGTGCTCTTATAATGTCATTATCCCAAGATTCATGTAGTACAAAATCGATATCATTGATCCATCCGCATGCTAATGCATACGATAAATAATTCCCCATATACACTTTCTTTGTATCAAGATTACTTCTTCTATTATCGATCGGATGATTATTCAATTGTCCCATTATGTAAGTATAGCCACTATCTCCTAAACCAGTATCTGAATGGGCATCTATATGTGTTATTTTAAAAGGAGTTTTCAATGTATTGGAATTAATGAGTTCATCCCAGAAGAAAAATGCCTCGTGATGATTTACTACAACTCTTCCTTGTATTGGTTTCTCTCTACATAATAAGCATCTGTCCTCAAGAAACTTCCTGAATTCCTGTTCACTCCATGGATTGAAATCGTCACTATCTAAACGATCATCTCCATTTATCCAATGAGCAATATGGTCCAAGAAAAAGTCCATATCGATGTCTAAGATATTTTTCACTATATTGTCTCCTTCATTTTTTGGGGTTATGTTTGCGCTGATTTCCTATAACGTCTTATTCACGAACTTCGAAAATGACGATATATGTAGGGAATTCGCGAAACTTTCGAGCTTTCCAGCTTGGTAGTTAGCCTGTCGCTCTTGAACCCCCACTAGAAATTCGTGTACATACAGCGGCGCCATTTTATCGCATTAAACTATTACAATCCTACTAAGAATCATAGCTCAATCCCGTCACAAATTCCAGAAATTATTCCAAATTTCTACATGAAAAAGCCCCCCCCCGCAAGTAACAAGAGTCTCGTTTTTATTAGTCCTTTATGCCTCAAACAATCACCTTATCCGCCTCCAGCTGATTCCAACATCCACGCCCATCGTACCGATGAACAGGCTGACCCGCTGCTTAAAGTGATTCTTGATCCCGTCCTTTCGAACCTATATCCCACCAATAATCGTGCGGATCATCATTTTCTGCTGTTGAATTGAAGCTTGATTAAACACATTGCGCCATATTTCTTACATTCCGCAAATATCCCTAATACGGCTGCGTATCCAATCAATTGTGCTTATCTCTTTAGAAAGCACAGTTGAGTTATACACATTATAATTGAACAAAGCTATAAAGAAGACCATCCCAAGCAAGCTAAACTGATCGTTGAAAATAATCTCGTTCCCCGTTACAAGCCCCTCGTTTATGAGAAGTCCTTTCATAGATACAATAGCAGTCCCTAATCCCGATAGGTACAAAAAAATTAAATTAATCGCTCTGAACCAACTGCTAAAATTAGTATTCTTGAAAAGTTTTTATAAACTAGATGTACTACCGCCGTTATCGCAAACGACAAAAAAGAACCAACTAAACACCCATAAAATAGATTTCTAAAAGGATGCTGCAAACTACCACTAAAAAAGGGCTCTACCACCTTCATTCCTAACCAAAAGCTAAACATATATAACAAGAAAAAAGTAAAGATTAAGTAGAAAAACCTACCAAAAGATTTATAAATCCAATCGAACAATATAGAATCTCCCCTTTTAAGATAGTACGATTCTAAAGCGTGTACTTTTCAAATATCTTCCATTAATCCTGATTCTGAAGAGCAGAATGAAAAGGCTCAAGCATCGTCTGCTTGAGCATCTTGTATCAATAAATAGGTAAATGCGGCTCGAAATACTATTTCCTCACAAGCGACACACAGCACTCCACATGACTCGTCTCTGGTTCTTTTCACACTTTTGAGTTAATACGTTACAACTCTTTTCTTACCATCAATATTACCAACTCCACATGCACCGTATGCGGAAATAAATCCACCGGTTGCACGGTTTGCAGTTCATAGCCAAAAGGTACTAGTTCGGCTACGTCCGTTGCGAATGTGTCGGGATTGCAGGATACGTAGACGATCCGCTTTGGTTTGGAGCGACCGATGCGGCGCATGACTTTTCCGCCGGCTCCGCTGCGAGGTGGGTCAATTAGTAGCATGTCGGCGAATCCGAATTGTTCATGTATTTCATCTAACCCCCTGCGTGCATCACGGGCAAGAAATGTTGTGTTATGGAGGTCATTGTCGATCGCATTTCGTTTGGCTGATGCAATGGATGATTCGACGATTTCGATTCCTGCTAATTCATTCACTTGTGCGGCGAATGGTAAGGAGAACGTACCGACACCACAGAAGAGGTCGATCATTTTCTCGTCTTGCTGGGGTTTCCCCATTTCTAGCGCAAGGTCTACGAGTTTTTGTGCTTGTACAGGGTTAGTTTGGAAAAAGGTATCAAACCACAAACGATAGCCATAGCCTGCCATTTCGTCATAGATGAAATCACGACCAGCTAGTAGATGAGTATCTTCGGATTGTGTCCGGTCTGCCCAGTCTGTGTTGACTAGCCAGAGTAGACTTTTGACGTTAGGAAATTTGTTTGTTATTCGCTCAACTAGGTTTTGAACTGCTGCCGTTAATTCGCCATTCGGCGTTTGGGTAGCAAATAGAGCTAGCATCATCTCACCAGTCGCAAACGATTCCCGTACCATCAAATGACGAAGTAATCCGGCGTGTAAGTCTTTGTCGTATCCTTTAAGACCGAATTCTTTTACCCATGCACCAACTTCCAACATGCCATCGACCATATTTTTTCCAGCAATGAGACAGGTTTCGAGCGGAATGATTTTTCGGAAGTTTCCTTGTTCATGCATGCCAAGATCTCCGTCAGGTGAAAAGGTAAATTCCATTTTGTTACGATAATGCCAAGGCTCGTCCATTCCGATCGTATCTAGTACGAGGTCAGCGTTTAACCCTTCTCGTTTCAAGGCATTTTTCACGTATTCTGTTTTGTATTTTAGTTGACCTTCGTACGTCCAATGTTGCCATACGCAACCTCCACAAAGTTTGAAATGAGGACATGATACTTCCGTCCGTTCGTCGCTCGCCGTCAAAATTTCTTCTGGCATTACTTTTCTTCGTTTCTTAGTTGGGTCGTCGACTATAACTTGTACCGACTCGCCTATGAGCGTCTGTGGTATTGTCAGCGTAAGCTTTTTGGGGTTGAAGCCTTTATCACTTTCACGCCAAACGATAGCTTTTCCGTTTCCTTTTTCATCTAAATGATCAATTTCCACATGAAATGTTTTCTCTTTTATAAGGTTCAAATTATTCAAGTTATTCAAGTAAGAATTCCCCTTTCAACTACTCGTTCATTGACTTAACGATGAATTTAACCGTCAATTCTGACCAGACTATCGAAACTTAACATACCTGCTATTATAACGAATATGAAGCAAATTGAACATGTACTACATATAACTTATCCAACATCTGATGTGATTCCGCTACTACTTAGCTAATTGATTCTATGCATGATGCGAATTTATTGATACTATGTATGATGGGTAAGATAGTTATAGTAACCAGATCATTATGATATGTTGCAAATAAAGGAGAAGTTATGAGTAACGAACAAAACTTTTGGCTGGATTTACCGAAGCCATTTTTTATATTAGCACCGATGGAAGATGTGACGGATGTTGTTTTTCGTCATGTCATTAGTAGAGCTGCGAAGCCGGATGTATTTTTCACTGAATTTACAAGTACAGAGTTGTATTGTCATCCTACCGAAAAAAATAATACACGTGGTCGGTTAACGTTCACAGCAGATGAACAACCGATTGTCGCCCATATTTGGGGAAATAAGCCGGAATTATTTGAACAGATGAGTATAGATATGAAAAAACTAGGGTTTCGCGGTATTGATTTGAATATGGGCTGTCCAGCGCCAAGCGTTTCGTCAGGTGGAAAAGGAGCCGGATTAATTAGGCAGCCTGAACTTGCAGCAGCGATTATTGAAGCAACCAAAGCAGGTGGTTTACCGGTTAGTGTCAAAACTAGGTTAGGTTATAGTAGAGTGGATGAATGGCGGGCTTGGTTAACTCATTTGCTAAAACAAGATATTGCCAATCTCTCGATTCACCTTCGTACCAAAAAAGAGATGAGTAAAGTTGCCGCTCACTGGGAACTGATTCCGGAAATTAAACAATTACGTGATGAGATTGCGCCACATACGTTGTTAACGATTAATGGAGATATTGCTGACCGGACAGCAGGTTTAAAGTTAGCGGATCAATACGGCGTTGATGGCGTGATGATTGGCCGTGGCATCTTCACCAATCCGTTTGCCTTTGAACATGAACCACGTGAACATAGTGCGAAGGAATTCCTTCAGTTACTACTTCTGCAACTTGATCTTCATGATCAATATTCAACAGAAACCGAACTGCGCTTATTCAAACCATTGCTTCGTTTTTTCAAAATCTATACGCAAGGATTTAGCGGTGCAGACGAGCTGAAAAATCAATTAATGCATACAACTACTACTGATGAAGCACGCCGTTTGGTTATTCCTTGGTTAGATAAAGAGTTAGAATGAGTTATAACATGGGCGTCATTAAAAAGGCTTTTCACTAAGTTCCAATCGAACTTGTGAGAAGCCTATATTTCTGTTATATCCTATTTGCACAATCATGAATCAAGATGTGTTAAAAACTATCTTTTGAACTCGCTCCTTCTCTTTCCATTCAACAAACTCCTCCTTCGTAAGTCCGAACAAAATAAAATCCAAATATTGTCCATTAAGTCCCCTTCCCAATCTTCCGTTGAATAGCACGTAATCTAATTTCTTCATCTTGCAATAGTAACCTCTATCATCTATTTTTCTCATTTGCTTGTCTATAACTATAGTTGGAAACTAAGATTGTAGTATAACGATTCTGCTGAGTTGCCAATAGTAACAAACAGACGAACAACATCATACTTTGAGGACAATATAGCTCCTCCTCACAAACTTTTTATAAGTCCATTGTAAATGTTCTCTGCACATAATTCTTTAGCAAAAAGTACGGAAAAGATAGCGAAAAGTGTTTTTTCGGAGTCCTTTTACAACTATGCTATAATTGACTTGTAGCAAGTAATGATAGACACAAGATTGAGTATTATATCCAAAGAAAATGAGTGAACGATGATGAATGCAACTTTAAAATTTGTATCTTGGAATGTTAACGGTCTGAGAGCTTGTGTAAAAAAAGGATTTTTGGACTATTTCCAAACAGTCGATGCCGACTTCTTTTGCCTGCAAGAAACGAAACTGCAAGCCGGACAGATTATGCTAGAATTAGGCGATCAATACGAGCAGTATTGGAATTATGCCGAGAAGAAAGGTTATTCGGGTACTGCTATATTTACGAAGCATAAACCGTTTTCGGTCTGGTACGGGTTAGAGGAAAATACCGAGTCCGAAGGCAGAACGATTACATTGGAATATGACTCATTTTATTTAGTAAATGTATATACGCCTAACGCCCGTCGCGACCTGTCTCGTCTAGATCTACGGTTGCAATGGGAAGAGCGCTTCCTGAACTATTTGACGCAGTTGAACGACAAAAAAACAGTAATTGTATGCGGTGACTTGAACGTAGCTCATCAGGAAATCGATATCAAAAACGCCAAGTCCAATATAGGAAATTCCGGCTTTACGTACGAAGAACGTGCTTGCATGACTCGGCTGCAAAAGAGTGGATTCATCGATACATTCCGGTACCTATATCCTGACAGAATCGATGCTTACACATGGTGGTCTTATATGAACAAAGTGCGGGAACGCAATATCGGCTGGCGCATCGACTATTTCCTTACTTCAACGACGCTCGCGTCCAAGATAGCCGATAGCAGAATCGACACTACTATAATGGGGAGTGATCATTGTCCCATCCTATTAGAAATGAAAGATTTGCTAGCCTAGTAACAAGTTTATACCCATAACTCTAAAGAGATGATCGGTTTTGCTCCATCGTAAAATAGAATCTACGGACACCCTCATTATATAAAAAATGCTACAGGTTACATAATGCTATTTTTTAATAACGTTATGTAACCTAAAGTTTTTTTCAAAGCTATTAATACGAAAAAAACTAACCATTTCCATTCACTCTGTCTGTTTAGCAATTCCATCAATCTCCTCCATACTCAGCTTATCCTCCATATATTCCGCAATCCTTTTCGTAAGCAATTTATTTTCAAACATAGCTTTAGAACATATGCATCAGATTTATCTCCCCATCTTCTTCATACTTTAGAAAGCTATTTATACTATAAGATTGCGCTTTTAATATCAATTCTTGATTTTCAGTTAATACTACCTTGTCACCATCAAAGTATAGAAATGCATCCTCATCTGCTAAATAATTTTTATCGTCCGTAAAAGTTGCTGTAGTGTCACTCGTTGCTCCTATCAAATTCTTTAAGACTAATAGTTTGTCTTCATACATAGATAGTTCTTGTTTTAACAATAATCAACATATTAGTTTATGCGCATTGGTTTAATAATCATCGTATTTATGGAACATTAGGTTATGTAACACCTGCGCAGTATTGTTTTCAAATCCCTAAAAAATTGTTTTAATTTTAGTTTTTAGTATTGCCATACCATTCTGAATCTCTCGAAAGGTATTTTAACCCAACTCAATGTTTTCATATCGAAATTACCCCAAAAAAAGGCGCCAATATCTCGAAACCTCCCTACATTAGGACAGAGTCTTATTAACCTGTGCTGAACGTATCCTTAACGGATGTATCTGTATCGCCGATTAATTATTTTGAAAAAAATCTTTCCAAGGATCGTTTCCACCTATTCTCAAAAGCGCATCTGCCATACTGACGCCGTCGGGATCAACTATATCAAGTTCATCCCATGCGATAGGCATAGACACCTTGGCTCCTTTTCTCGCTCTTATGGAATAGGGAGCGATACTTGTAGCACCTCTGCCGTTTCGAATCCAGTCGATAAATATCTTGTCAGCACGTTTGGCCTTTCTGACATTGCTTGTGTAGCGGTCAGGCCACTTGTGCTCCATCACTTCGGCAACGCGCTTTGCAAAATCATGAAACGTATCCCAGGTCATAGACGGTTTTATTGGAACAACCACATGGTATCCTTTGCCGCCGCTAGTCTTGAGATAGGAGTCCAGCGATAGTTCAGCAAGAATGCTTTTCATATCCCTCGCCCCCTGGCGCACCCTGCTCAGATCCATTCCTTCATCCGGGTCGAGATCAAAAACCATGATATCAGGTTTTTCAAGCTCGTCGACGCGGCTTCCCCAAATATGAAATTCCAGCGTACCCATTTGCGCTTCGGATATAAGCCCGGATAAGTTCTCGATATAGAAGTAATCTTCCGTTTTTCCGCTGCTGGTAGTAATAGGTATCGTGACAACATTACTACTCTCCGGACCCGGATGCTTTTTATAGAAGCAGGTCTGTGATATTCCTCTGGGACAGCGTACAGCAGTGAGGATTCTGCGCCTCACATAGGGCAGCATGTATTCCGAAACCTTTGCATAATACCGGATCACGTCTTCCTTTGTAATTTCAGGTTCGTCAAACAACACCTTGTCCGGGTTTGTAATTTTGATTCCTGCGATTATAATGCTATTTGCATTTGTTATCATTGATCTCTCCACCTCGATAGCGGAGGATTCCGGTTGTAGTTCATCCTCTGCTTTTTCCTTTTTTATCTCCCTGGGATCTTTATCTGTCCTCAAGCCTTTGAAGCTTGCTTGCCTTAATAAATTATCTTTGGTCCATTCGGCAAATTTGATTTCCGCCACCAGTTCAGGTTCAAGCCATGTAAGCTTTTCCTTCGGTCTAAGTCTGGCTTTTGGCGCGACTTTGAAAGGCGGATCCTGTCTCTTTATGTTCTCAAATTTTTCCTCAAGCGTATTCATGTCAGCCTCGCTCATTCCAGTGCCTGCTCTTCCGGCATAGACTAATTCCTCACCTTCGTAGACACCAAGTAGAAGCGAGCTTATCCCGCTCGTTTTTTTATCTGATTGGGAATATCCTCCGATAACGAATTCCTGTCTTTTGTCACATTTCAGCTTGATCCAGTCGCCGCTCCTTGTTCCGCTATAAAAGGAATCGAACTTTTTGCCTATTATCCCTTCCATATCGGCCTCACAGGCGGCAGCAAAACTTTCTTTGCCGTTCCCACTGACATGGCGGCTGTAGTAAAGGTTGCTCGGGGCATTTTCCATCAAAGTCTCCAGCATTTCTTTTCTGTCAATCAGACGACGCCCACGAAAATCCACACCATCCAACGCAAGGAGATCAAAGATGATGTAAGTAAGATTATGGGCTTGTGGATTTTTCAAATAGTTTTGCAGAGCTTGAAAATCCGTCTTTCCTGATTCATCCGTGATTGCCATTTCGCCGTCCAAAACCATTGCCCTTCCAGCAGCAAGGTCAATAAGGGATGAGGCTACGCTATGGAACCTGTTCGCATAGTCATTACCGTTTCTTGTTATTAGCCGGACACTGTTGCCCTCCACAAACGCAACGATTCTATACCCGTCGTATTTCAACTCGTATAACCAATCCGCATCCTTTGGAATCACATTAACTAATTTGGCAAGCTGCACATTGACCCTGCTGAAAGGGTTCCTTATGATTTTTTCCTCTTCTCCCGCTTCAATCTCCGCCATAGTGCGCCCGGTTCTGATACTTGTACTAAATGCTGATATCCCTTCATCTATTTTGACATGCTCATCTTTTTCCTTCAGCAAAAGCCAGTTATCCTGCTTTTCGCCGGCTTTCGCTTTTAACCGGACCAACACCCACTTTCCCTTAAGCCGTCTTCCTCTCAAAATAAACTTCAGCTCGCCTTTACGAAGTCCCTGCTCCACATTTTCATATGGTTCCCAGTAGCCTTCATCCCAAAGCATGACCACTCCGCCACCGTATTCCCCTTTGGGAATCGTCCCTTCGAAGTTCCTGTATTCCAGCGGATGGTCCTCTACCATTATGGCGAGTCTCTTGTCATGAATATTATAGGATGGCCCCTTGGGTACTGCCCAGCTCAAAAGCACTCCCTCCCATTCCAAACGTAAATCGTAGTGTTCTCTTCTGGCCATATGGTGCTGGACGACAAATCTCAGACCTTCATTCGAAGCTTCTGTTCTTCCTTTTGGCTCCAACGTTCTTTCAAAATTCCTTTTTTGGTTGTAATCGCTTAGTTTCCCAGTCATAATATCACGCCGTTTCCTTGTCCTTTTTCGCTTTCTCGACGCTGGCTTTCAGAGCCTCCATGAGGTGAAACCTCAAAGGGTTATTATTTCCAACTAAATGATTCGTATTCGGATACTGGAACGCTATTGTTGAGATCACAAAAAGAAACAGAGCAAAGCGACTATTTCGCCTTACTCTGTTCCAAAAGGGATATTCTTCCTGCTCATTACAATAATCAACAAACTCACCTAGTAGCGTTAGATAATTTCTAATATTCTTCTCTGTAGTATTCTAAAACCGAGGGGTAGGTGGGCAAGTTGTGGGCACATGATACTTGATATCAAAAACCGCATGGCTATTTTTTTGTATCCGTCCATACTTTTCACCTCACCTTTAGTATGGACAACGAAGAATAAGGCTAAAAGCGTATACCAACTAAAGACGGTGGAATTGAACCACGCATTTGAAAATTAAACTTTAATCCCAAATCCTAACCATCTTCCATCTATATCTTCAATTACAAATTCTTTGTTATTGTAATCCGTATTATCTAATGAACGGACTATTTTTACATTAGAGTTAATTAACTCTTCTTGGAGTTCCTCTTGATTTTTTGTTATAAAATAAGCGTCATACCCATATCCATAAAGTTCTCTATTGGGAATTACATTTTGTCCATTAGTCTTTGTTAAGATAATTTCATTCCCATATCTCTTAACAACCAATAGACTCCTCTTTCAGTTCACATTAGAACCGATAAGGAGCCTGTTGTAGTATATTCTATATAGACGATCCAGAGGACTTGTCGAAAGAGACGTTTACTGCTGTACCAGTAACGTTACATATTAGCATACTATGCATTGTATCAATATCGAATCTGATCCCAACGATTCCATTCGCTCCTTTACTATAAGCCATCACTTGCATATCTCTTAATGCTAATGCTCTCGCTCTCGCCAGAAGGTTTTGATACGATTCACTTCTACCACCAACTACATCTCTGACGGAAGCGAGCATATCTCTCACAATATTTGCACCCATAACAGCATCACCATAAACGATACCATAATACTTACTAATCTCTGCTCCTTTAAATTCATCAGTTGAAGTTACAACGATAGTGGACGTAAAATCTTCTTCGTTATCGTCACTTCTAAAATCTCCCTCATTATCAATATCAAAATCACCTTCAAGCTCCTGATATTCCTCCAAGAAAAAAACTTCTCTACCACAATGCTTACAGATCAAACTACTCTTATTAATTTGCTTATGACACCATGGACAATCTACCATTGTGAGCCTCCCAACATCCACATAAATTTAATCTGACATTAGTAGCCTATTCCAATCAGCTTCAATAACGATTCAAGTGTATCTTTACTGTATGAACTATACCTTTTCAATGAGTATACTACACAGTAGGGAAATTGTCTTAATTTTAGTATAAATATACAAAAATCACACTATTATCTGCCTTGAGAACAATGTTTCCGTCGAGTTGGCTGTTATCAATCACAATCAATCTGCATCGACCCATATATGATATTTTTGGCAATGCAGACATTGGAATAAATAGCCCGCTAGCGAACCAGCCTTAACCAAGTATTCTCTTATATCGGCGTACTCGTCACGCTCCTCATATTTTGTGATCACTTCATCCGCGGGCGCCCATCTCTTCCAGTTCCGCTGTCCCCACATCCCCAAGATATGCGCAAAAATCATCGCAACAAGCTAGCCAATACTCGCCTTGCCAGCTTATATATCCAGGAGTCCTTTCGAATAATTCTTTATGCTTCTCTGGATTTGAAACCTTATCTATTTCCGCACCTTGAATAAAATCACCGTCAAGTTTTGCTACTGCTGCCCCGCTGGCAATGCAGGATAGACAAAGACAATTGATATCTTCTTGGCAATACATGGTCGGATAGTATAGGGATACAGTTTTTCCACAACAATCACAAACACTCTCCCCCTCCTCCAATACACCAATTTTCCTTATATTAGGACTATACTTAAAATGGATTTGATCATCGTTCATGGTTTATCCTCCTGCTCTACTGTGTCTTCTATTAGATCAATATTTATGACATCATAACCTACTAAACAATAAAATTGTGCGAATCTCTTAGTATATATATCAAAGTCAGTTTGCGAAGGAAGAGAATATTATACTAGCATCTCAAATAAAAGGAGTTGAAATTCTATGAGTAAAGAAAAAGGACATTGTCGTCCCTCTGATGTTATTGCTGTTGCAGATATTTGCGATCACAAAAGAGTACTGAAAGAAATCAAAGTATGTATTCCAATTGATCAACCTTGTGATGGATCGACACAAACATTGTTTCAATCACTATCTCGACAAAACCCGGATGCCATTGTTGTCGTTAACAATGATTCCGATTGTACGATGACTGTATTTATTGAAGGAGTTCGCGGTGGTCAAGGGGGCAATGCTCCTCTTGCGGCTTCTGTTACAGGATTATCTCAAATCACTGTCTCATGTAGCGGTCCTACTTCCCCTGGAGGTAGATGTTCTGGAACGATTGATCTGGACTTGACTTTTGTAGCTCAACTTTAATAGTGAATAATGAAAGGTTATCAATCTGCTAAAAGTGACTTTCAAAAGGATCAAATGGCACATTCACGTTAAACTATTAACTACAAGCAATAAAATTGTGCGAATCTCTTAGTATATTTATCAAAGTCAGTTTGCGAAGGAAGAGAATATTATACTAGCATCTCAAATAAAAGGAGTCGAAATTCTATGAGTAAAGAAAAAGAACATTGTCGTCCCTCTAATGTTATTGCTGTTGCAGATATTTGCGATCACAAAAAAGTACTAAAAGAAGTAAAAGTATGTATTCCAATTGATCAACCTTGTGATGGAACAACACAAACATTGTTTCAATCACTATCTCGACAAAACCCGGATGCCATTGTTGTCGTTAACAATGATTCCGATTGTACGATGACTGTATTTATTGAAGGAGTTAGCGGTGGACAAGGGGGCAATGCTCCTCTTGCGGCTTCAGTTACAGGATTATCTCAAATCACTGTTACATGTAGCGGTCCTACTTCCCCTGGAGGTAGATGTTCTGGAACGATTGATCTAGACCTGACTTATGTAGCTAAATTTTAATTTTAATTAAGGAAATAATCTGAAGAACTATCCTTTAAGATTCTAAAATGAAAGCGGGGCGGAAAATGGATCATTTTTCGTTCTGCTTTTTTGTATGTAAGCCGACTGTGCAAACCCACTTTCATATTGCCTCGCATACGTTTGAACAAGCTTATCGACTTAAGTTTGATGAAATGGTTGAAAGCCTGATTAGGAGATGTCTGATTATATCGTGCTTTTGTATGCGCGGCATCTACAAAGATAGCTCTACTTTTATATAATATTTTTCTCAATATCAATTTCTACGTGGCGTTTTTTTGTAATTGTAAGATTTTTTCAATGTAAGATACCAATGGCTCTAATGGACTACCAACCATAACATTGGTTTCTTTATAAACATTCCTGACAGCATCAACCATTGATAATTGAGTTACAGAAATGGTTTAAAAAGTAATTTATAGTCACTGGATCAACAACACAAAAAACCACTCCCTAATAAAATTATTAAGAAGTGGTCATTGCTTGATTTATTATTTGTAACTGTGATTGCTTCTTAAATCGAAGTAAAACTAACTTTAATTTAAGGAGCTCAAAGGCTCTGATGCAGCAAAGCTGACAGACTCGAAAGGCTGGTCAGTCCTTACATCATGCCGCCCATTCCACCCATGCCGCCCATATCAGGCATTGCAGGTGCGTTTGGTTCTGGTTTGTCAGCTACAACTGCTTCTGTTGTCAGGAACATAGCTGCAACAGATGCTGCGTTTTGTAGTGCGGAACGAGTAACTTTGGCAGGGTCAACGATACCTGCTTCGATCATGTCAACGAATTTACCAGTAGCAGCGTTAAAGCCGATACCGATTGCTTCTTTTTTCAGGCGATCTACGATAACAGATCCTTCTTCACCAGCGTTAGCAGCAATTGTGCGAACTGGCTCTTCTAGGGAACGTAGTACGATGTTAACGCCTGTTTGCTCGTCGCCTTCTGCTTCTACTGCACTTACAGCAGCAAATACGTTGATTAGAGCAGTACCACCACCGGATACGATACCTTCTTCAACAGCAGCACGAGTGGAGTTCAGAGCATCTTCAATACGAAGTTTACGCTCTTTCAATTCTGTTTCTGTAGCTGCTCCAACTTTAATAACTGCTACACCGCCAGCTAATTTAGCTAGACGCTCTTGTAGTTTTTCACGGTCAAAGTCAGAAGTTGTTTCTTCTAGTTGTGCGCGAATTTGGTTGACACGTGCATTAATGTCATCTTTATTTCCGCTACCATCAACGATGATTGTGTTTTCTTTTGTGATGTGGATTTGACGAGCAGAACCTAGCTGTGTAATATCAGTAGATTTCAAATCTAGTCCTAGTTCTTCTGTAATAACTTGTCCACCTGTTAATGCAGCAATGTCTTGTAGCATCGCTTTGCGACGATCACCAAAACCTGGAGCTTTAACAGCAACACACGTAAATGTTCCACGCAATTTGTTCACAACAAGCGTTGCTTGCGCTTCGCCTTCTACGTCTTCTGCAATAATAAGTAGTTGTTTGCCAGATTGTACAACTTTCTCTAGCACCGGTAAAATTTCTTGTATGTTAGTGATCTTTTTATCAGTGATCAAAATATATGGATTGTCTAGGACAGCTTCCATTTTATCTGTATCAGTAATCATATATGGTGAGATGTAGCCACGGTCGAATTGCATACCTTCTACTACTTCCATTTCTGTTTCAAAGCCTTTTGACTCTTCTACAGTAATAACGCCGTCATTTCCTACTTTTTCCATAGCTTCTGCGATCAAGTTACCAACTTCATCATCACCTGATGAAATAGAAGCAACTTGTGCGATCGATTGACGACCTTCGATTGGTTTAGAGATAATTTTTAGTTCTGCTACTGCAGCACGAACAGCTTTCTCGATACCTTTACGAATAATCATTGGGTTTGCACCAGCAGTTACGTTTTTTAGACCTTCACGGATCATTGCTTGTGCTAGAACTGTTGCTGTCGTAGTACCGTCACCAGCAACGTCGTTCGTTTTTGTAGCAACTTCTTTTACTAGCTGAGCACCCATATTTTCAAATGCATCTTCTAGTTCAATTTCTTTAGCGATAGAAACACCGTCATTAGTAATTAACGGGCTACCAAATTTTTTCTCTAGTACAACGTTACGACCTTTTGGTCCTAGTGTTACTTTTACTGCATTTGTTAGTGTTTCCACTCCACGTAGCATCGCTTGACGAGCATCTTCGCTGAATCTAATATCCTTTGCCATGAATCAAATACCTCCTAATTTTTATTATCTTACTCTAGTATTGTAAAGTCGGTATTATCCGAAAATAGCGTGAATGTCGCTTTCTTTCATAATCAAGTACTCTTTTCCTTCGTACTTGAGTTCAGTGCCCGCATATTTGGAGAATAGAACGCGGTCGCCTTCTTTTACTTCCAATGCAACACGTACACCATCCTTTAGCGTACCGCTGCCTACGGCTACAACTATGCCCTCTTGCGGCTTTTCCTTGGCTGTATCTGGTAATACAATACCGCTAGCCGTCGTCTCCTCTTTTGCAACTGGTTCGATAAGTACGCGTTCACCCAAAGGTTTAATCATTGAAAATAGCCTCCTTTTAATATATAGCTGTTTTTTTTCATTTTATTAGCACTCGTAGTCATCAAGTGCTAACAACCAACTTTATAATACTCATTTTTACGAAAAATTTCAAGTGCTTCTTGCATTTTTTCTATATTTTTTCGCATTTTTTTGTAATTAATTAGAAATATAAGCCTAATCGTATAAATTTTCTTCTTAATTTAACAAAAAAGATTTGATGTCAATGCATCAAATCTTTTTTCCACATAACTATTTTATAATTTATCTTCTGAATAGAACTCATCTTCCCATTGTTGATCAGCCCGCAATTGTTTTCGATAGATCATCGCAGAAAGCCATACACTTATTTCATATAACCCAATTAACGGTAAAGCAACAAGTATATCTGTTATAAAGTCTGGTGGAGTAATAACTACTCCGATAAAAATCATTAAGAAATAAGCAAAACGGCGCATTTTCCGTAGCCGAACAGGATTAACAATTCGAATAGCAGTTAAAAACATAATAATTAACGGTAATTCAAATAATAAGGCAATCGGAAGAATGATGTTAAACATAAATGTGAAAAATTGAGCAATACCAAACGTTTCTTGTAAATGTAATTGTCCTGATATCATGCGTGTAAATTGAAAAGCTAGTGGAAATACAACAAAATAAGAGAATGCTAACCCTATAAGAAACATAATTAAAGCAAGTGGTATATACTTTAAGGTTGACCGTTGTTCATGCTTTTTCAGTGCTGGTTTTACAAACGCCCACAACTGATACAATGTAAATGGCAATGCAATAATGGCTGCAATAATAATCGCAAACTTCATATATATTCCAATACCATCCCAAAGAGAAAAGGTATGCAAGGAAATAAGATTCGCTGGATGCTGCGTAATGATAAAGTCATACAATGGTTTAGCAAAGATAAAACCGATCACGATACCAATTACTACTATAATTAATATGTAAAAAATCCGACGTCTAAGTTCATCTAAGTGGTCAAGCAAAGCCAAAAAATTACCTTCTAGGAGATGATCGTCTTGTTCTTCCTCGTCATGATCGTCGAAGTTATCATTCAAAGGTTGTTTATTGGTTGCACGTTCGCCAGTTTTAAACTGCTCTTTGTTGTTCGAATTCTTCATGTATGACTACCCACCTCTTTATTCCAAATATCCGTATACTCAAGAAAAAAGCGGCCCCTTATTCCGGCAACCGCTTGCTACTATTATCGCTATATTCAACTGGCTGAGATTCCTTACGTTTTTGCTGATCTTCTTCGTTCATCATTTCTCTAGCGCCAGACTTAAACTCACGTAAAGTTCGACCTACAGCACGACCTAGTTCAGGTAATCTCTTCGGTCCAAACAGCAGGAGAGCAACTATAACAAGCAAAATTATGCCCGTTGGTCCAATATTCATTGTACTTCCTCCTAAATCATTATTCACTTCATTACTTATTAACCCACTTTTTATCATACTGCATTTAATTATTGCAAAGCAAGTATTACTACACAATTATAACACAATTACGACAATTATCCGACTAGATACAAACGCTTCCACCCGGCTCCTTCTATATTAACATAACCACAACTGCCTAAATATAGTTACTTTGTGACAAATGTTTGTCTTTGCTACGATATAATTAGACAACTGGCTTGCTTAGTCATTAAATTCAGAAACGTTATTATATTTACCAGATATGATAGCTAGTGCATGAGGTAGTTGATCTAATATGGCTATTAAACTTTCGTGAACCCCTTTTGGGCTCCCCGGCAAATTAACGATCAATGAGTTTCCTCTAATCCCACATACTCCTCTAGTCAGCATCGCCCGTCTTGTTCGTTGTAATGCCCCAATACGCATCGCTTCCGCCAACCCGGGTACTTCTCGATCTATTACCTTAAGCGTAGCATCTGGCGTAATGTCTCGTGGTGCAAGTCCCGTTCCACCTGTCGTTAATACAAGGTCCGCTTGATAATATTCTGTCATTTCAATTAGTGCAGCCATTATTTCATCTTGCTCATCGGGCACAATGCGATAGTCTACAATTTCACCGCCCAATTCTTCTTCCACCAGCTCGCGTATTACTTGTGCACTCGTATCTTCCCGTTCTCCTCGTGCTCCTTTGTCACTGGCTGTCAGCAAAGCAACTTTCCATTGCATACAATCGTCCTCCTATCTCCGCCCAAATTAACTCTCTACATTACAAATCATTTTATTAACTATATAAATAATTCTTGCTATAAAATAAAACTCCTGTTTGTCTGTAAAATTATTTTTAATAAATCTATTTAATATACCTTTTCAGATTGCAAATGATATAATTTATACTCTGTTACAAGCATGTCCATTGGAAAGTCATGTTCTTCCATAGGAATATGCGATACGAGTTGTTGTTCAAAAGCAGCTCCTATTATTACAGGCTTATGCTTCTGCCCATTTGCTGCTATCCATCGATCATAATATCCCGCACCATAACCAAGCCTACCGCCTTGTCTATCAAAAGCAACACCGGGTACAATGATAACATCTGGTATTACGTTGTTTGCTAATCGTTGCTGAAGATACGGCTCCTGAATGCCCATCGCTCCAGATTGCAGTTCATCTAACGAACCAACTTCATATATAGTAAATGTATGCTCAGATGGATTAGTTTTTGGCATATAGACGTTAATAGCATTACGCCAGCACCATGTAATAGTGCCCGTCAAATTTAGCTCTAGTGGTAAAGCGCTATAAACTAGAATAGAAGTGTACGTTTGCTCACGCAACCAATCTATTATATGGATATTGGCGGCATTGCTCCAGCTAAGGCGATTTGCAACCGTTACTCGTTTGCGCGCTTGTTTCACCTGCTCACGAATCGTTTGCTTTTGCTCCTGAACGGTCAGTTTGTCCATAAATAGTCATCCATTCTGAATCATACTGTTTTTTTATCTATATGTAGTGTACCATTGAAAGAAGAGATTAGCCAATAATTGAAAGTGAATTAATGGGGGATTAACCATGCTATTGCAAGTTTCAAACATAAGTAAAAGTTTTGGTGTGAATCAAATTTTAAATAACATTTCTTTTCAAATTCAAACGCGTGATCGAATAGGTTTAGTAGGTATAAATGGTGCAGGAAAATCTACACTAATGAAAATAATCGCTGGAGAAATGAATGCAGATAGCGGCGATATTCATAAAGCAAAAGATACCGTACTTGGTTATTTAGCACAAAACAGCGGATTATCTTCCGAACGAACGATGAAGGATGAACTACGTTCCGTTTTTCAATCGCTATTAGATGTAGAAGTAGAGCTGCGCGAGTTGGAAGTACAAATTGCTGATCCACAGTTACATGCGGACGAAAAAAAATATGAAGATGTATTAGATCGCTATGCTCGCCGCTCAGATTGGTTTCGTGAACAAGGTGGATTCGAAATTAACACCAAAATTCATAGCGTCCTACACGGGATGGGATTCGCCGAAATAGCTGATCATACCATTATCTCCACTTTGAGTGGAGGGCAAAAAACAAGATTGGCGTTAGCCAAACTTTTATTGCAGCAACCCGATCTATTAATGTTAGATGAGCCTACCAACTACTTAGATATCGAAACGTTAACATGGCTAGAAAATTACTTACGTTCTTATCCTGGGGCAATTTTGATTGTCTCTCACGACCGCTATTTTTTAGATACATTAACACAAACTATTATTGAAATAGAACGACATATCGCCAAACGATATGCTGGAAATTATAGTCGTTATAGAGAACTTAAAGCAGCTGAGTATGCATCGGATATGAAACGGTTTGATAAGCAACAAACGGAGATCGCTCGCATGGAGCAATTTGTGCAGCGTAATTTAGTGAGGGCAACGACAACAAAACGAGCGCAAAGTAGAAGAAAAGCATTAGACAAGATGGAGAAGTTGGACCGACCACAAGGAGAGTTGAAAAAGGCACATTTCACTTTTGAGATGGAACGATTTTCCGGTAAGGATGTACTATTTGTTGATAGCTTATCCTTTACATATCCCGATCAACCTACACCTGTTTTTGAAAAAGTATCTTTTGATTTGAAACGGGGAGAAACCGTAGCTCTCATTGGTCCTAATGGAACAGGAAAATCTACTTTGCTCAAAACCATCACTGGCAGTTTGCAAGCACAATCTGGTCAAGTCCGATTCGGAAGCAATGTAAAGGTCGGTTATTATGATCAAGAGCAACACCAATTGAATCCGCAAAACACTGTTTTAGAAGAGCTATGGAATGAATACCCCCATGTCGAAGAAGCAAGAATTAGAACAATACTCGGTAATTTTCTATTCAGCGGTGAAGATGTGCTCAAACATATTTCTACATTAAGCGGCGGCGAACGTGCCCGTGTCGCTTTGGCAAAATTAATGCTAGTCCAAGCTAATTTACTTATATTAGATGAGCCTACAAACCATTTAGACTTGTTTAGTAAGGAAGTATTGGAAGCTGCTTTACTTGATTATGAAGGTACGTTACTTTTTATTTCGCATGACCGTTACTTTCTTAACAAAATGGCGGAGCGAATTGTCGAATTGCACGCACATGGTGTAGATCATTTCCTGGGCAATTATGACGAAATGTTAGAGAAGAAGCGTGAATTAGAAGAAATTGAAATGGAGCTTGCTTTACAGACAGATAAGTCCGCTAAAAAACAAGCTACGAACTCTAATCCAAGTACAACAGCTCAATCAGCTAATAAGTCATTGAATCAATTCGAAGCAGACAAGCAGTTAAAAAGAGAACAGCGTAATCGTCAACGAAAATTAGAACAAGCTGAAGCTGCTATTGCAGAACTAGAACAAACGATAGCAGAGCTTGAGCTTGAGCTGACCAATCCAGATATATTTCAAGACTATGTAAAAATTCAACAACTACAGCAACAAATAGATGATAACCAGCTCCAATTAACAACAGTTATGGAGGAGTGGGAGCAGTTGTTAGAAGAAGAGTAGCTAGTTTTAGCAAGCTAGCTCCCTTCCTTCCTTTCTTTTCATTTCTACTAATGCTGTTTTTCATACAATTATTGCCTCAAAACTGTTCCATCGAAATGAGCCCTAACCGTTTCGCTTCACCTATTGCTTCCGCACGGGAACGGACGTTTAATTTTTCAAAAATTTTAGTTAATTGATACTCGACAGAGCGCTGACTAATATGGAGCAACAAAGACAGTTCTTTGTTGCTCATTCCCGCTGCTATTTCTTGCAGTATAAGCAATTCTTTTTCATTAATAGACTCTTCTGCTACCCGTAATCCTTTGCGATAAAGCGGCACTTCTTGCCGTCTGAGCTGTCTTAACAAAGAAATGGGAATTATTGCTTCGCCATGAATCGCCGCATAGATCGCTTGCAACATTCGAGCTTGTGTCATTGTCTTCGAAATAAATCCGGACACGCCAGCTTCAATTAATAGATTAAAATGGGAACCGATTTCATAGCCAGAATATATAATAACTTTGTATTTTGGGTCCAGCTGTAACAATCGTTTCGTCAATTCGAGCCCGCTAATCCCAGGCATATTCAAATCACATAATACGACATCGAAATGCTGTTCTTGCACAATATCGAGTGCCTCCAGCGCAGACAAGACGACTTTAACTTCGATTAGTTTATCTTGTTCGATCATCGTTTTTGTTCCTTCCCCTACAGAAGGATGATCATCTACTAATAAAATCCGGATCACGTATCTTATCCCCCTTTGTTTAGTTTTCCATCATGATAGCCGGAATAACGATAGCGATCTGTAATCCAGCATTAATTTGAGAGGTCATCGTTATTGTCCCTTCCAAACTAGCTACTCTTTCTTTCATACTAGACAATCCCATATGCTGAAAACTTTCTTGAACATCGTCTATGTTAAATCCTATTCCATCATCGTTATAGTTAAAATAAATAAATCCATCCTGCACAGATAACTGTAGCTCAACAGTAGCTGCCTGCGCATGTTTAGCTGCATTATGAAGTAGTTCTTGAACAATCCGATAAAGGGCTGTTTTTTCCTCTTCATGCAGTTGACCTTCGATGGAACCAATAATATAACTAATTTCAAAATCGACATATTGCTGTTGATGCGCAACTAGTGCTCGAATAGCTGCTTCTATTCCTGTTTCCTTGAGCAGTGGTGGACGCAATTGGTTACATGTTTCCCGGATAAGCTCGGTAATATAAAGGGTAGCTTGTTTCATCTCCACCAGTTGCTGCATTAACGCCGATGGTAATCTAGCCGTCAACGTTAACGATTCTATTTTGCGAAACAACAACACTTGCTCTTGTAACACTGTATCATGCAGATCAGCAGCTAACTTGCGTCTTTCCTTTTCGGAGAGCGCAAATAACAATCGAGAAACCCATGTGGAGGAAATATGTTGCTTATTAATTTCAGCTTCCATCTCGGCTTGCAAACCTTGTACTAAATATAAATTTTCCAGCA
This sequence comes from Paenibacillus yanchengensis, assembly GCF_042684845.1. Taxonomy (NCBI): domain Bacteria; kingdom Bacillati; phylum Bacillota; class Bacilli; order Caryophanales; family Paenibacillaceae; genus Paenibacillus; species Paenibacillus yanchengensis. The sequence continues at coordinate 25,895 of NZ_JBHUMH010000058.1, forward strand.
CAATTGTAGTGTAGTTCGCGATCATTTTTAACCAGCCTAGCTCTTCACTATAAAATCGAGCTTTGTTTTGTTTATGACTAATTAATAATAAGTAGCGATCCGTTTGTCGTTTTTCGAGAACGATACCTAGACCAAATGGTAATTCTATTACTTCTCCTTGCTCAAACTTTCCAATCGTATGTAATAAAAATGATTCGTCTAGTAATGGATTCGTTTGACCACCAATTATTGTAATTTTCTGTTGCTGATGAATACACAAAAGTTGGACTTGAGTTACTCGTAATACCGATGTAATTTCTAACTGCAACATGTCAGCCAATTGTTCCATATTCATAATTTGAGCAGATTGATTAGAAATTCGATCCAAACTTTGTTGGTAACGATACATATCTTTAAAAAATTTGGGTCGATAATGTTGATCCACTTCTTCTTTTATATAAAGCAGTAGCGTTAATGCCAAGTTAATAAATATAAAGCTTAAAAACCAAATGTGCCACAGCGGTCTGTTCGTTTGCCAAAAAACAACAGTAATAAACGTTGCGAGCAACAATGCCGGTCCAATCGTTAAAGCAGTAAAGTATTTCATACGTGCTAACATATAGCGATGATCCACTTTTGTATCAATGAAATAATAATAAATAAGTGGTAGCAAAAAAACGAGCAGTAGCGAGTATGAAGGTGCTAACCAATATGTACTCTTTAGTAAGAGTGGTAATATGGCGATTATGATTACGGGAAAAAAAGCAATAAAATGTGTGCTTATTATTATTATATAAGATGATCGCTGTTCCGTTTTCCGGTAGCGCCAGTTATTCACAATGGGGATAACTAGACAACTGACATAAATACATAATGTTAGACCGTAATAGATCTGCTTCGTTAATGGCAATTGCTCCACAGTTAGTTTCGGTATTCCTAAATAAACAAAACTACTTATAACAACTATTCCAGCAATACCCCAACAAATGTACAAGATATTTTTCCTTATAAACGGTAATTTTTGCTGTGCAAAATAACGATTTATAAGCGTCAAAGAAAAGATTGGGATAGTGGGAAATAATATCATTAGAAAATACACCGCCCATTTATTTTGCATGGTTGCGGCATTTGCTGCCAAATAAATAGCTCCTAATAGGAGCAAAAAATAAATAAGGTGCAAGGCGTTTTTATGTTTTTTTTGTTTCCATAGTAATAATACGAGTAAACTACATAAAAAAATAAAAGCTAGCATTGGCAAATATAGCTGCATAAATAATACGTTCATCGGTTGCTGTTCAGCCCAAGAAGTTGCAAAGTTGTACGTTGTAAACTGATATGTTTCCGGATTATATGAATTAGCAATATTAATATTCTCCAATTCAAATAATTTTCTAGATAGTAAATCATGACTCAAATATAAATGCGCTTGTTCGTCGTTAATTCGAATAACGATATCTCCTACACGCATTCCTTTATTACTAGCTTGCCCATAAGGATCAAGTGCAGCAACGACCAAATCTCCTCGATCATTTAACGCTAAACTAATTCCAATTGACGGTGACTGCAATACATATGATCCCCAATAGAAGTAACAAAACACAAAAAAAACAATGCCAAGAGTCGTTAACATTCGTTTCAGATCATGTTGCTTCATTAACTCCTCTTCCCCTTTTACTAGCAGCTCGTCCTATGTATATTATACTATTTTTTACCGATAAAACTACTAATTCCAACAATTTTAGTATACTTTATAATCAACTTTCTCCATTCATACACATATACACAACCTTATCCACAGCATCTGTATAATTTTTAGTCAATTCTGTCTATTATCGTATGAGATAAACCGTCGATAATCGTCACTTTTTTAGATCATTGTCGATTAACAAATCATTATGTTAGCAACTATCCACTTTATCCACAATATCCACATCCCATCTGTGAAAAAATTATCCACTGTTACAAAATTACCGTATACATTAAAAACCGTTGATTTTACAGGGTTTTCACAAAGTTATGCACATTCTGTGGATGATTGTGCATAACTTTGTGCACAACACAACTAATTATTCTTTTTCATTATATTTGATTACTTATTTTCTTTCATAATCGCTACTTTTCTCGCCTTTCGCCCATAAAAAAAATGCTTATCTTCTCCTATGCAAGAGATGACAAGCATTTAGCCGCGCGGTACCACCTTGGTTGATCTACCTCAAAATCAGTACTTGACGTATAAAGGTGTAGATAGTCCCTCACAGCTCTAATATTTACATGAAGTAGGAAGCAATTTATACGATATTTCACACAAGTTGCCTCTAAATGGATTGCAAACGATGCCTATTGTACGAAAATTCATACAAAAAACAAGGTGCGGCATTCAAAAAGCCAAATTTTGTACGATTTATCATATAAATCAGTCATCACTGCCTGGAATAGACCATTCTCTGTATGAAAAATCGTACAAAACGGTTTTCCATGACGCGCTACCCAATCAACATCATCACACGTCAAGCACTGATTTTGGTTTTGAGCCATTTTTATAGTAACATACCGTTCATAAAGATACTATGGGTAACTTTAATACACTTCTCGGCTACCATTCTTCTAACGAAAAACCTGCTTCTGCTTGTATTTCCAATGATGAAAACTGCTTTCGTTCTAATTTTAATTGCGCAGCAGCACCGATCATTGCTGCATTGTCTGTGCATAAGGATAACGGTGGAACGAGTAATTCCACTCCTATTTGGGCACAGCTTATCGCCAATTGCTGTCGTAACCCTTGATTAGCGGCTACCCCGCCAGATAGCAATAATTGTTTCACACCATACTGCTGTACAGCCCGTGCCGCTTTGGTCGTTAACACTTCAATGACAGATTCCTGAAAGCCACGAGCTATAGCGGAAGTATCTAACGGTTGTTGCTTCATATTAGCAATATTAATTGCCGATAATACTGCTGATTTCAAACCACTAAAACTAAAGTCGTAGCTGCCTTCTTCCAGCCAAGCTCGTGGCAATGTAATAGCTAACGAAGCTTCTTGTGCCAGCTTATCAATATGCGGACCGCCAGGGTATGGCAACTTCAGCGCTCGAGCTACTTTGTCATACGCTTCACCAACGGCATCATCACGAGTCTTGCCAATAATTTCGAATGAACCTCTTTCTCGCATATAAACAAGTTCCGTATGCCCACCGGACACGACTAGCGCCATACTTGGGTACACAATAGTACTAACTAGCTCGTTAGCATAAATATGACCAGCTATATGGTGCGTGCCAATTAACGGTATTTGCAATGCAAGTGCTAAGCTTTTTGCTGCTATAATCCCTACAAGTAATGCTCCCACTAAACCGGGACCTTGTGTTACGGCAATTGCTGTCATATCGGATAATTGGTAGCCAGACTTCGCCACCGCTTCTTCAATAATGATCGTCATTGTCTCCACATGCTTCCGTGAAGCAATTTCTGGAACTACACCACCATACTGTGCATGAACGTCTATTTGACTGCTCACCACGTTCGACAGAATGTGTTTGCCATCCGCTATAACAGCTACCGCTGTTTCATCGCAACTCGTTTCAATAGCCAAAATAATATGTTGATAGTGATTGCTTCGTACAGCTTGCGAAACTTCATCTTTAATAGTCAAACTAACTCACTCTTTTCCCGCAAAATTATGGTTGCAATTCCGCCCACATAATTAACGCATCTTCGTTATTGTCCGTATAGTAGCCTGGTCTTACGCCAGCGGCTATAAAACCATGCTGCTCATATAAATGTTGCGCTACTTCATTTGAGACACGTACTTCTAAAGTCATCTGCTTCGCTCCGAAATACATCGCAGTATGTTGTAATTTCCGCAATAATAATGTACCGAGTCCTTGTTTTCGATAATCGTGATGAATAGCTATATTCGTAACGTGTGCTTCATCGACAATTAACCATAACCCACCATACCCGATAACTTGTTGTTCAAACTCTACCACAATATATTTGGCAAGCATATTTTCTGTTAATTCCTGTACAAAAGATTGCGCACTCCATGGTTCTCCAAAAGAATCTTGTTCAATAGCAATTACTGTTGGAATGTCGGTAACTATCATGGGGCGAAATACTATATCGTCTGCTAATTGATAAGCACGTTCATGATGATCTTTGTTATCTGGTGATACCATACTGTCACTGCCTTTCTTAGCTGCCTACAATTTCTTCTGCAAGTTAACTTCTGCTTCGGTCAATTGCGCATAGTTGGGAGCAACAGTATGAATAGCCATTCCTTCATGAACAGCTTCTCCTTGCTGCATGTGCCAATGACCAAGCTCAGCCAAATAGCGTCCGTCTAGTAAAAAAGATTGTATATGTACTACAATTCCTTTTCGTTGCAGCAGCTCCTGCACTTGCTCTAACGAAGCCAGATGCACATCTAATTCCCCTACAAACCATAGATGTAGCTCTACTTCATCTTCCCCTATAACCTGCTCTGCTCTCTCAGTAAGTACTTCGATCCACTGCTCCATTAACAAGACAGCATCCGGCTGCCAAGCATGCCAAGCGCTTTGCTCTAGCCTCGTTATATAAGAACCTGACTCTGCACGATCTAGCGCTATTCTCGCCGTCCCTTTCGCTTCGTACGCAGCTGTATAGACTTGTCCACGACGTGCATCCATCAACGGAATAACCCAATGTAAACTTTGCTTCGTACTTGAACTATTGTCATCCAAACTATTTTGTTGTCCAACCGACCAACCGCCCCAAGCGAGTGCTGCAAGCGTCGATACAGTTACTAATGGTTTTTTCCAAGCATAGGCAAGTGTTTTTCCAGCAGAAACCGCTACTCGCACACCAGTATACGATCCTGGTCCAATGCCAATCACAATTGCTGCCAAATCAGTTCCTTGCAAGGAACTAGTCTCCAGCAATTGTTGAACGTGAGATACCGCATATACAGAGTGGCTACGATGTGCAATCGTTTGTTGTTCCGCTAATGTCGTATTATCATCCACGATAGCGCAAGCAATGACAGAAGTCGCCGTGTCTAATGCCAATATCGCTCCTATCGCATATTGTTCTTTCGATTGATTCATAAGCTGTCTCCTATATGTGCAAGGTGCTGCAACGTGTTCACCATCTGTGAATACGGCGCTCCCCATCCCGTAATATGAAAAGTTCTACTTGTTACTGCATGTGCTGTATCCTCTATAGGGTAGGCAATATAAATCGCAAGTTTAGCCGGTGGTAACAAGGGCTCGATAATGCTTGCCCATTCAATTAAAGTTATACCATCCCCATAAATGTATTCATCTAATCCCAGCTCATCTGCTTCCTGGATCGACAAACGGTATACATCCATATGATATATAGGCAATTGATCACCATTGTACTCTTTAATAATAGTGAATGTCGGGCTGCTTACTTGCTCCGTAACACCAAGTGCTCGAGCAAACGCTTGGCTAAACGTCGTTTTTCCTGCTCCTAAATCTCCATCCAGAGTAATAACAGTCCCCTGCTCAACGAGAGAGGCAATCCACCCTGCCAATCGCTCGGTATCTTCAACACTCTCGGACAACCACTGCCACTTTATTTCGTCTATCATCTTTATCACCCGTTTCTTTCTATACTCATTTTACACAACAAACCTTCCTGTTTCCAGCATGTTACACTGTCTACGAGGAAGGCACGTTTCGTTTTCTATCTAGTCAATATACAAAATGTATATGATATGCTCACTGGTCAGAATTTGCTATAATTCTTTTGTTATCGTTACATCTCTTCGATCCTTTAATTCAATTTCATATGGCGTAGCAGGCGCATTGCCATCGGCTTCTTTTAGGACACGTACTTTCGGTCGATGCAACGCCAATGTATTATTTTCACTAACAACTACCATTTGACCCGTATTTAACATCAAAGTTGTCGCTACCGGATAAATCGAAATATGACTGCAAAATAACTTAATCAATTCATGGTCAAAATAAGTGCCTCCAGCTGCAAATAAATATTCAATCGCCTCGCTTACCGTATACCGTTTGCGATAGGGACGATTGGAAGTTAATGCATCGAATGTATCAGCTAAACCTACAATTTGAGCATACAGATGTATTTCATCTTTTTCTAATTGTCGTGGATAACCACTCCCATTAAAACGCTCATGATGCTGCAAAGCACAATGCGCCGACATTAACGATATGTCGCCATGCTTGCGCAATATGTTAAAACCTTCCTTGGGATGCGCTTGCACTATTTCCATTTCATCTTTCGTCAAAGGGCCTTTTTTATTTATAATAGCAGCAGGAACTTTACTCATTCCAATATCGAACAATAAAGCTCCTACCCCTAATTCCTCAAGCTGATTACGATTGAATCCTTTGGCTAAACCTACAATGCTAGACAAAACCGCAACATTAAAAGAATGTTGAAATAAATAAGCGTCGGTGGAATGTATAGTTTCTAAATTAATTAGCATCGTAGAACGATTCGATAAATCTGTCATAATACTGCTAAACGTATGGCGGAACTTTCGCCCCATATCTGGTTCGATTACTCTACCTTTTACATCTTGTGCATCTTTAAAGGAATGCATAACATTGTGTATTTCGCGGACAGCTTGACGACGCGTTTCTTCACTTATTATCTCTTCTGGATGAATATCATCTGTTTTTCCATCTTCCACAAACAAATAATCAATGCCAAGATGGCGTAAACGTTGAATATAACGATCATTCAGTTCTACACCTTCTCCTAACAAAACATTACCATTTTCTTGAAAGATCGTTCTGGCTACCAGCTGACCAGACTCTACCCGATCAATGTGCATTCTTCTCAAAGATTTTCCCGCCTTTAAAACCGACTGCTTACTATTCGTCCTCACATTGTAACATTTGTTGAGAATGATGACTACGTTTCTACTATGCTGTTCATCTTAAAATATGCGACTCACTACTTTATTGCGACCATGTGCTTTTGCTTCATATAAAGCGTCATCTGCAACATGAATAATATCACGCAGTATTAGTTTCACATCTTTTTCTTTCCACAAATGTACATTTTCTATCATAGTAATGCCGATACTTACCGTCACCGCTAACGATTCTGTAATTTTTTCTACATATATTTCATGCAAAGCAACCTTCATCCGGATGTTTTCTGCAATGTGAATAGCTTGCTCCATATTTGTCTCTGGCAAATATACAATAAATTCTTCCCCACCGTACCTAGCAAATAAATGATGCGAAGATAGCTCTTTACGAATTACCGCTACTGTCTTTTGCAGTATATAATCTCCTACGAGATGACTATACTTATCGTTTATTGTTTTGAAAAAATCCAGATCAATAATAAATATAGAAAAAGGCGCGTGACCATCCGTAAATTGTCTCAAACGATCCTCTAACTGCTCCATAATATATCGTCGATTATATATGCCTGTCAAACTATCCGTTATCGCCATATGCTCCAACTTTTTGTTTGCTTCAAACAGTTCTTTTTGCATCAATAACAGCTGTTTGTTGCGTTCTTCTAACAACGTGTTTTTTCGATTTGCTTCTTCTACGAGATGCCTCATCTCCGTCACGTCCTGCAACGTAATGACACGACCTAACAATTTGTTACGCTTATCAACGATGGGTGCAGATTGAATAATCAAATGCTTCTGTGGATGTGCCCCAAAAGCAATGGCATGCTCGATTCGCTCATATGATTTGGCACGCTGCATAGAAAAAAAATATTTCAACTGATGAAACGTCGGATCGCTCACTTGTTTTTCCAGTAATTTTTCATCAAATATTTCACCTACGCGTAATCGTAAATAAGGATAAACCCCTTTATTCATATCGACTACCATCTGGTGCTCATCAAGTACGATTACTCCCATTCCCATCGTATTAATAGCATCACGCTGCACAATGTGAATCATATCAAATACTTTGTTACGAGTAATGGCATATACAAAATAACAAGCAGCAACGACAAAACCAATAGAGGTTAGTGGAATAAAGCCATCGATTACCGATTTAAATATAACATTAATTATTAAATCCGATAAAGCAAACATGACGAACATATTTAATCCGATCAATGCCGTTCTAACTATCATCTTTTGTCGCGCAGAATTAGTATCCCGCATAGATGTAAACATTAAATAATAATTGCACCCCATATAAAATAGCAGTTGTCCAATCATTACCCAGTATAGAATGCCTGCTTGCTGAATTTTTCCAAACTGAACGCCATACTCAAAAGTAATAAATTGATTAGCTGGATTCATAATAACTAACACAACCGATAGTAAAGCCGGAATTAAAAACAACCGATTCCTTTTGCTATGAAACAAATGAAATCTTCCGGTAAGATGGATAATGAAAATAAGCCAAGCTAATCCAAGCAAAGATAAACTAATATAGGAACCTTGTAAGTAAAAATGTTTGTAACGAACATCCGTTGTCGTGAATGAAGCAAATTGAGTAATAGGCCAAACCATAAATAGTAAATGTAATAACAAATAAGATCTGTGCAATGCTGTAATGGAGCTGGATGCAAAAATATATAAATACAAAGCTAATAATATTAAAAACATACCTAATTCAACCCATATAATCCCATCCACACAACTCACCTACTATTTATCGATTCATTAACGTTTATAAATTAAATATTTAACATTTGCTCAAGCGCAGGTTCAATATGCAACGTTTCCTTATAGCATAAATATTCTTCCCACTTTTGCTTTGATATGCCACTATTTTCTACTTTGGTCGCACGAATCATTATATTTTTAGGAGTATGTTCCAAATCTATAAATTCTAACATCTGCACTTTATAGCCTACCGTTTGCAACAAATGAGAACGAGCCGCATCAGTCACGAGCGCAGTAAATCTTTCTTTCAGTAAACCATGCGATAACAACGGCGTTAAATTAGCGTTTTCCAGCTGTTTAAACAACTGATGTTGACAGCATGGGACAGACATAATAACCGAAGCACCCCACTGGACAGCCTTAGCAAGCGCAGCATCTGTCGCCGTATCGCAAGCGTGCAGCGTAACTACCATATCCACTTGCTCTAGATCGTTATATTGCGCAATATCTCCTACCAAAAACCGTAATCCCTCATAATTAAGCTGTCTTGCTAATTGTTCACAATGTTCAATAACGTCAACTTTTAAATCAAGCCCAACCATCGTTACTTGACGACCATGTACTTCTGTTAACATATAGTACAATGCAAATGTCAAATAAGATTTGCCACAGCCAAAATCTACAATCGTTAACGGTTTATTTGGTGGCAAAGCGGGTAAAGTGTCGGCTACCATTTCTAAAAATCGATTAATTTGCCGATACTTATCTTGTTTTTTGGCAAAAATCTTGCCTTCTTTAGACATAATCCCTAGCTCTACCAAAAAAGAAATTGGTTCTCCTTCGGGAAAAATTCGTTTTTTCGTGCGGTTGTGCTCAAGTGAGGAAGTCGGTTTTTTGGTCTGTTCAAGTACACGCATAAGCGGCTTCCCTTTTTTACTTAAAAACAACTGCACCTTTTGTTCTGTCGTTTGAAATAACACTTGTCGATAATGTTCTTCGATCATCGTAACTAACTTTTCCTCGGCTTGCTCTGCTACTATGTTATCGTGAAAAACTTGATTATTTTTGTATGTAATAAATTGAAAATGGAGCTGCTGTCGTAACATTATCGCCTTTACTTCCACTTTGGCTGCAACGCTTCCATCTTTACGACGCGGCTGACTAAGTACAGCTTGTAACAATTTTCCCTGTTTCATCCAGTCTAATAGTTGTAGTGACCAGTCTTCATTCATCATACACCCCTCATTTCCTTACAATATGCGATAGTATCTAGCTGTTTCTATGAATTAAAACAATTTTATCATATTCAACCAAAGTAAGTACATCAAACTATTACTACATGTTACAATAATACTAAATATATATAAGAGCTAGCATATAGCTCAGGAGGTTATTATGATAAATCTAGAGCAACACTCAGAAGAAAATGTAGCTTATATGATTGAAACAATCAAAACTAAATTACGAATGGCATCGGGTGCTGCAATGCAGCCTACCAATTTTGATCAAGATAAATACGAAGATCTTAAAGATATTTATGATATTATCGCATCCAAAGATAAGTTCAGTATTAGCGAAGTAGAAGCACTCGTATCTGAACTTGGCAGACTGCGTAAAAAAGCAGAATAAATGTGAAAAACCTTCCTTACAGCTGGAGTAACTATTGTATGCATCACAAGCGACGCCATGACAATAATTACTAGTCATCCAGCAGTGTTAGGAAGGTTTTTTTATGCGGTATTATTTAATGACCATACCAAGCTGTTGCAAAAATGTTGCAAATGCTTGCTGTCCTTGCTCCGTACGTTTGAATACTCCTGCATCTTCTAATACTTGCAAAAACTTATTACCTGTTTCGGCAAACAACAATTGAGTAGCTTGCTCTCTCGTATGATCCGTTCCATACTGTTGCTGTAACGTTGTTATCCATGCAGCATGTTGGGCAAGTGGACTATCTTCTGGAATGGAAATGGTCGCTGCTTCATTCGTCAAATAAGCTGCCAGATCATCCAGCTCTTGTTTGAGTCGTCCCGGTAAAACCGCAAGCCCCATCACTTCAATTAGTCCAATATTTTCTTTTTTAATATGATGGCGTTCTTGATGTGGATGGAATATTCCATCCGGATGCTGCTCACTCGTTCGGTTGTTACGCAGTACTAAATCGAGTTCATAATGATATGCCGCTTCCGCTCCTGCATTCGCTCCATCATTCGGTACTAATCTAGCGATTGGCGTAATCGTATTATGCGGTATTTTTTGCTGTCCATCTTCTGTAAAGGCAGCAATTTCAACCGAAGCATCACTGTATAATCGCCACTCATCTAGTATATAACAAGCAGCAGCGTGAACCGCTTGCTTACTTGCTCCGTTCAGTCGGACAACCGACATCGGCCATTTTACAATCGAAATATCTACTGAAGCAAAGTCAGGATGACGATAGACTGCTTCTACTGGTGCTTTTTCCATGGGAAACGAATGATGACCAGCTTGGAAATGATCATGGCTTAGTATGGAACCACCAACGATTGGCAGATCCGCATTCGAACCGATAAAGTAATGGGGATATAGATCTACAAAATCAAGTAAGCGGGCAAAGGAACTATGACCAATAACCATTGGCTCATGTTCTCCTTTGAACACAATACTGTGTTCATTGTAATATACGTAAGGAGAATATTGGAAATACCATGGCTCATCTTGCAATGCTAACGGTATAATTCGCAAATTTTGCCTTGCAGGATGATTTAGCCGTCCAGCATACCCAACATTGTCCGCACATAGTGGACATTTCGGGTAATGGGCTTGTGGCATCGTACGTAACAAAGCAATTTCTTTTGGATCTTTTTCTGGTTTAGATAAATTAATCGTTATTTCTAATGCACCATAATCCGTATCATGCATCCAAACGACGTTATTAGCGATCCGATCCATTCGAATGTAATTACTGGCAATGTTAAATTGATAAAACTTATCTGTAGCCGACGATATACCATGCTGCTCTACTTCCTGCTGGAAAGAAGCAACCACCTGTGATGGCTTCGGCAATAGTAGCCCCATTATTTTCGCATCAAGCAAATCTCGATAATTGATCGTATTTTCCGCAATCAGACCGATAGAATAACCGTAATCGATCAACTGTTCTAGCAGTGGCAAAATATCGTCTGGAAATTGCGAGAGCGGCCACTCCCCTGTCGTCAGGTGAATTTGCTCCATAGCAGGCTCGCTGAATTGAAATAAAGCAAGTAGTTGGTTGCGTGTATCGCTTATATCGAGCGGATCTAGCATTAGCTTTGCTCCTGCATAGTGCAACAACTGTTCAATGGCAAGTTGCGCTTGCTGTTTCGCTTCATTCGATGGTTCTTGATGATTCATCTGCAGTAGCTCCTTTCTTGTTGAAAACGTCCATTAGTATATAGATGATCGTATATTTAATAGTTATAGTTAGTTATCGTATCCGTTTGGACGAGATTGATGCCACTGCCAAGCACTAGCAATAATATCTTCCATTTTGTTACGACTTGGATTCCAGCCTAGCTCCTGACGTGCTCTTGCTGAAGATGCTACAAGTACAGCTGGGTCACCAGCACGACGTTCTTCGTATACGACAGGTATTTCTTTACCTGTTACTCGTCTTGCCGTCTCAATCACTTCTTTAACTGAAAAGCCTTGCCCATTCCCCAAATTATATACGGCGCTTGCCGCTCCACCTAGCAATGCATCAACCGCAAGTATATGCGCATCTGCCAAGTCGCTTACATGAATATAGTCTCGGATACAAGTACCATCTTCTGTTGGGTAATCCGTACCAAATACAGAAACATGTGGACGTTTACCTAGTGCTGCCTCTAGTACAATCGGCACGAGATGCGTTTCTGGACGGTGATCTTCACCGATTTTACCGCTAGCGTGAGCGCCAGCTGCATTAAAGTAACGTAATGAGATCGATTTAATATCATGCGCAGTATCGAACCAACCTATCATTTTTTCCATTGCTAGCTTCGTATCGCCATAAGCATTCGTTGGAAGTGTACGATCATACTCATCGATAGGTACATTTTCCGGTTCACCGTACGTTGCTGCTGTTGATGAAAAGACAATTTTTTTCACGCCATACTCGTTCATCTTCTCCAACAAGCATAACGTGCCATAGACGTTATTATGATAATATTTTCCAGGAATTTTCATACTTTCTCCAACCAATGAGTTAGCTGCAAAGTGAATAATAGCATCGATTTTATTTTCGCTAAACACTCGATCTAGTACAGCTGCATCTCGCAAATCTCCTTCATACAGCTTGCCTGCTACAACCGCTTGTTTGTGCCCTTGTTGTAAATTGTCCAATACAACAATTTCTTCTCCACGTTCTTGTAGCGCCATCACCGTATGTGAACCAATATATCCCGCTCCACCTGTAACTAAAATAGCCATTTATATAACTCCCTTTCTCGTTATGCTGATTTGTAATCATCTATACTTCTGTAAACTATTGCAATTGCTCCACACCGTTACCAATATCACAAATATAGAAATCTGCTTCTAATCCTGTTGCTGCTTTATATTGTTCGCCAACTTGTTGCTGGAACTGCTCTACGCTAGTTTCAGCGACAAGCGATACAGTACAGCCACCAAAACCTGCTCCCGTCATTCGTGATCCAAGTACGCCAGGTACTTGACGAGCTGCTGTAACAAGTGCATCTAGCTCAGCTCCCGTTACTTCATACAAATCTCGTAAAGAATCATGTGAAGCATTCATTAACTGTCCAAATTGCATTAATTCATTTGCTCTAAGAGCGGCATTAGATTGCAATACACGTTCGTTTTCTTCAATAACATGCTGCGCACGATTACGAACTATATCATCTTTAATCAAATGTTTCGCTGCATTAAATTGCTCCGTATTCAGTTGACCTAGCAATGTCAATGCTGGAAACTGCTCTTGCAAAGCAACAACAGCTTGCTCACACTGACTACGACGCTCATTATAAGCAGAATCTACTAGTCCGCGACGTTTATTCGTATTACTAATAATCAATTTGTAACCAGCTGCTTGAAAAGGTACTAATTCATATTCTAACGTGTCGCACATCAACAAGATCGCATGATCTTTTTTCCCATTAGCAACTGCAAATTGATCCATAATACCGCACTGTACACCGTTAAATTGATTTTCTGATTTTTGCGCTAATAACGCTATTTTTACTGTATCGATAGGCTCATTCGCTAACGTTAGCAAAGCATATGCTGTCACTACTTCTATCGAAGCAGAGGATGATAATCCAGCACCGTTAGGGATTTCGCCGTGATATAAGACATCATAGCCGCTCTGGAACGTTACACCTTCTTGCTGCAAATGATAGACGATTCCTTTTGGATAATTTGTCCAGTCATCCGCTTCGTCATAAACAATTTGGTCATATGCAAACGTTTTGACGAGTGGAAAATTCGTTGAAGCAAAACTAATTTGTTGATCATCACGCTCACGAATAAGCATAGAAGTTCCGAAAGTTAGTGCTGCTGGAAATACATATCCGCCATTGTAATCTGTATGCTCGCCAATTAAGTTTACTCGTCCAGGTGCATGAAACACATGAATTTTGCGATCATTTTTACTATATGTTTCTTCAAATTGTGAAATCAATTGTTCCATGTTGGTCATTGCTATCACATTCCTTCTCTTATATGTTATTTAAACTTTATCTACATTCATTATACTGTACAGGTCGCTTTTGATTAATGGCGACAAATGCTATTTATATGGATTTATGTGACTTTCTTAATTAGTTACTATTATGTTAAGATGGAGTAAATTATTGATCCCATCGGAAAAACACAATATTATCATCTGAGGTGATGTTAGATGAATTATAGTTATAAAGTAGCATCTGCCACCAATGTCAGTTTACATACGGACAGTGATTTACACATCTTATTTGCTGGCGAAAGCCAAACGAAACCAGATCATCTACTCGGACCAAAAGTATATGATTTTTATTTGATGCATATTGTTTTAGCCGGCAAAGGTACGTTTACGATAAATAGGCAGCAGTATTCACTGCAAGCTGGCGATGCCTTTTTAATTTCTCCCGAACAACTGATTAAATACCAAGCTGATCATCATGACCCTTGGCGTTATCGTTGGGTCGCTTTTCAAGGAAGCAAAGCAAAGCAATTAGTGCAGTCGGCAGGATTTTCCGAACAGACAGCTGTACAGCATATAGCTGCTCACAAAGAAGCTGCTTTACTATTTCGATACATTTATCGTAGTTTACAACGAGATCGAGCGGTTGCCCAGCTTCGTTCTACTAGTTATTTGCAGTTATTTTTAAGTTTATATATGGAACAATTTACGGTTGAACAAAGCTTATTAGACGATACGACCGTTTCTGATGAACAACGTTTGCAGCAACAAATCGTTCACTACTTATCATCGCAATATACGGAACCTGTGTCTATCGAGCAGATGGCGGTGTCACTCGGGTATAATCGTGCTTATTTATCGCGTATTTTCAAAAAACAAACAGGGATTACCCCAATATCTTTTTTACTACGCTTAAGATTAGATCGAGCGAAATTACTGTTACGAGAACGCCACGACCTCACTGTTGAACAAGTGGCAGCTTCCGTCGGTTTACAAGACGCCTTATATTTTTCCAAGCAATTTCGTAAAACATTCCAGCAATCCCCTAGTGAATACCGGAAAACAATGTTAGAAAAAGAGTCTGAGGATGAATCGTAACGCCACGTATCGAATAGGAGACAAACCGGGCATACTGAGCATATATATTTCGTTTGATCACTATTGGCTTGGAGGATGCGACGTGAAAACACTGCATACAGGACACTTATATTGGAAAGAAGCATACAACAACAAACTAGCTGCTACGTTTCCCCCACTTGATCGGGATGAGCAAACGGAAGTGGCTATTATTGGTGGAGGAATGTCTGGACTAATTTGCGCAGCAATTTTAGCAGAAAGCGGATTTCAACCTATACTTATCGAGCAACAAGAAGTCGCCAGTGGCAGTTCACTCGCTAATACTGGTCTATTGCAGTTTTGTAATGATATGATGCTCAGCGATATGCAGCAACAAATCGGAGTGAAGCAAGCGAATTTATTTTATACACATTGTTTAACAGCATTAGATCAACTACAGCAATTAGCGATGAAACTACCGGAGCAAGGTGGCTTGATACGTAGAAACAGTCTCTACTTCGCTTCATCTGAGCAAGATGTTCCCAAATTAAAACAAGAGTTTCAAGCGCTTCAAACTGCTGGTTTACCTGTCGCCTACTGGGAGCAGCAAACGGTACAGCAAAGTTTCCCATTCCATAAAGCTGGTGCTATCGTCACCTATGGCGATGCAGAACTCCAACCTTATCACTTCCTATCTGAATTAGTTACATATTGTACTTCACTCGGCGTAAAATGTTATGAACATACAAGTATGCAGCAAGTAACAGAAACAGTAGATGGAAAGCTGCTTATTCAAACCGATACCGGTCACTCTATTACAGCAACACACGTCGTCTATGCGGTCGGCTATGAACCAGAACAATTGCGTCAACATTTGCAAAAAGCAACGATTCACCGCACCTATGTGATCGTTACAGAGCCACTTCCAGAAGTTCAGCTTAGCGAGTGGTATCAACGAATGCTATTATGGGAAACGGCAAGACCTTATTATTATTTGCGGACAACGACAGATAATAGAATTGTCGTTGGAGGGCTTGATGAAGACAAGCAACAAATATCGCAGCATAAACAATGGCAACAGCAGCAAAGCGAACAATTATTGCACTATGCCCAATCATTATTTCCACATCTTTCTGTTGAGGTAGCTTACCATTGGAATGCCTTATTCGGAGAATCACAAGATGGGCTACCTTTTATAGGTAGAGATCCCGATCATCCAAACGTCTATTACAACTTAGGATATGGTGGCAACGGCACTGTCTACAGTATGCTAGCGGCACATATCATCCGTGATTTTTTACGAGGAGAAACTCATCCACTTGCTGAAATTGTCGCTTTGGATCGATAATCAACAATTGTTGTCAGATGCTGCAATATCTCATCTTTTTTTCAAAAAAATAGAGGAGCGAGTACCCTTTTACGGTTGTACAGCTGATTTGTTCCATGTATGATGGAAGAGATAGATATGGAATTAAACGGACAAGCAGGAGGAATACGCATGATCCATCGGATGTTTCAATATCCAGCGGACTGGACATGGCAGTTGCTTCAGCAACCACAGTCATCTGAAACTGCTGACGCTCCGACATTTGATATACGACAACAGTTACCGGAATGCATGGATTGGCTGAAGCAAAGTCAAACGAGCAAATTTAGCTACTTTCGAACACAAGAACAGCATAGGCGACAACTTGATACGATTAGCGGATCACTCTTTGTATTGCTATCCGAAGATCCAACTGATTGTAGCCCCTTTCATTATTACCTGTCTGAACAAGAGTTAATTACTTATCATGAAGAACTACGTCTACCTATCAAACTCCAATCATGGACGATGACCGAACAATATAAGCAATGTTCATCGGCAGCCGAAGCTTTTATTTATATGTTATCTACTCTTAGTGAACCCATTCAGCAGGGATTAGAACAATTCGCAAAACAACTTGCCGAGCTAGAACTTGCCATCCACGCAAGAAGATCGACGTTTTATGTAGATCAAATTATGGCATATCGTTCTAAACTTGTACAGTGGGAACAAATATTTTTACCAGCACAACAATTATTGCTTACTGTTCATCAATTATTTGAGAAACAGCTACAAACATCAAAAATTATAGATCACACTTTACAGAAATGGAAGCGACTCGATGAAGTATTGCAGCGCTACAAACTTACGATTGACAGTTTAATAGCGGTAGGCGAATCGTTAGTAAAGCGACAGCGACCACTACCGTGGCAACCATTGCAACATGTCCTTATTTTGTTATTACCAGCAGCAACTGCTGCCGTTGTTTCGCTATTTCTTATCAACTACTTCGAACCAAATGAAAAGCAATTAATTGGGCTCGTAGTCTTGATGAGTGTTATCGTTATCTTGGTTACAACTCTGTTATACAAACGACTGCAACGACAGCGAACCGATATCATTCGAAAACGATCACGCAAACCGGTCACTACACGCGCAAAAAAAGCGCAGGTAAGTACATCTGATACAAAACCGTCAGATACTCCCTTGCGCCGTTCGCAACGTAAATAGAAACTACCTAGTTCGCTATACTAATCGTACAGGTTGACCACTGGCTGCCGATTGATTGGCAGCCATCGTCACGCGATGTGTTTGAAAAGCATCTTCGTAATTTGATAATATACGGGATGTGTCCCCAGTGCGTAGCGCATGAATGAATGCTGCCGATTGCAAATCGTAAGGATCATTACGCTTTTGATATGTAGTAGATTTTTCTGCATCGATAACGATAAGTGTACTACCATCTATCTCTAATCTTCCTTTGTCTGTGTATAGATGTAACCCCGTCCGTCCACCTGCTGGCAATATACATGTATTGCTGATCGTCGCTACTGCTCCACTTGCCAGTTTTAACGTCATCGTTCCAACATCTGGCACCGTCGCATCAGCATACTGCTGTTCAACGACGTGCGTTCCATATGCCGCATAAACTTCTACTACTTCTCCTGCTGTATAACGTAACAAATCAACAATATGCGTTGTCTGTTCTACCATCTGTCCACCGGATAGCTCCATATTTCTCCACCAGTAAACGCCAGGTAACCCACCCATCCAATAGCCTGCTGCAAGACCAATCGTTTGTTGCTCCAACAACTGTTTAGCTTTTGCAGTCGTATCCTTATAACGCCAGTGATAACCGACTGAAGTAATCAGTTGTTTTTCTTTTATTTGCTGTACCAGTTGAGCTGGCTGTTGTTCCGTTGTATCTATCGGCTTTTCTACAAAAAAAGGAATGCCTCTTTCTACTAACAAATGCTCATACGCTCCGTGAGCAAAGGGTGGAACACATATGTATACCGCATCTACTTTGCTATCATCTAACATCTGCTGCAAGCTTTCATACCCTTTAGCTTGTCCGAACTTATTCGCTGCCGTCTCTGCTTTCTCAATCGTACTAGCGACAAATCCGATCACTTCCACATTAGCAAGTGCAGCTAACTTTTGAGCGTGCATCATAGCGAACCCGCCTGTACCGATAATTCCAATACGTAATGTCAATATATTCACTCCTTCATTTATTCTGCAAAGGTATTTGTGCTACTCATCTTTACCCTTCTCTCCCATTATATAAGAATCTGCTGAACGAATGGTACCGTTTTTACAATCAGGTCATATGATATAGTTACAAAGCCTATTTTATTAAGCGGAGGAATGAAGATGAAACCAGTAATTTTCCCTGAACAGCTAGCTTTAACTGCTACGCCCGATTTGCAAACAGCTATCTTTCTAGCCGCTGTATGCGGGCAAACTTATTTACAATATACGAATAAAAGCGATGGTTTATTTCTTGTTCCCAAAACGTATGAACTCATTGGTACATTAAAAGCACGTGCATTAGATCATAAACTGGAGCCTTTCGGCTTTATTATGAGTTCTCCCCAAGCAACTATCGTCGCCTTTCGTGGAACAAGCTCTGCTGTTGACTGGATTTCTGACTTTATCGCCCAGCAAACTACCTTTTCTCCCGTAAAGCAAGCTGGTCAAACGCACAAAGGCTTTACTGACATCTATCTGTCCATGCGCGAGCAGCTACTAGATATACTACTCCAAACACCATTGGATCGACCATTGTTCATTACAGGTCACAGTCTCGGCGGTGCATTAGCAACGCTAGCAGCACTCGATCTTTCCCATAACAGTCAATATCAACAACCAATCGTCTACACATTCGGTGCGCCAAGAGTCGGTGATCCTACTTTTGCTCGCTATTATAATAAATATATTGCTACGCACTGGCGTTATCAAAATGAATTCGATATCGTCCCTCACCTTCCACCACTCGTATATCAATCACCCAATACAAAAAAAACATACTTATACATCCATGTAAAAGAAGAAGTCGCTCGTTCCTTTCGCTATGGAACCGTGTCAGGCAATCATATTTTGGAGAGCTACTTTAACGATTTGGCAAAAGAAAATCCGGACGATGCGCGCTCTATTTGCTCGCAACCGCCCGGATGGTGTCCCGTTTTTACTGAAGATGACGATAGTTCATTTTAATTCGGTAATATATAAAACAAGATAGCGAAGAAATGAACGATAGAACCAGCCAGTACGAACAAGTGCCATACTGCATGATGATATCGAAAACTACGCCACATATAGAATATCGTACCTACTGTATACAAAATTCCTCCAGCTACAAGTAAAGCTAGCCCGCCTGGTGCCAAATGATTCGTCAATGGTTTCCAGGCAATTACGATCGCCCAACCCATCGCAATATACAGTATAGTGGAAGTAAACAAGTACTTAGATGGAAAAAACGATTTGAACACAACGCCAAATATGGCTACTCCCCATACAATACCGAATAACGTCCAGCCTAATGCTCCTTGTACGATATGAAACAAGATAGGCGTATACGTTCCTGCGATAAATATATATATAAAAGAATGATCGAGTGACTCAAAAACTCGCTTCGCTTTTCCTTCCGGAAAGCTATGAACTAGTGTGGATGCAGTATACAATAACAACATCGATGTGCCATAAATCGTAAAACTTACGACATGAAATGCTGTCCCTTTGAGTGCTGCAAAAACAATTAATATGACTAACGCTGCAATACTTAACAGCGCACCAATACCGTGAGTAATGGCATTAGCAATTTCTTCTCTTACTGAAAAACGATGTGTGTCGGCCATATTCATTTCCCCTTTGCCGATAAAATTTCATATATAGGTATAATTATAGTCTACTTCTTTACAACCACCCTTTCAACCATTCCTGTACTCTGTTCATCATTTTTTCCAAATTACACTGTTTATTGTCATCTACGTAAGGATGTTCGTGCCTAAAGTAGTCTTTATGTCCACCGACTGTCACAATTCCTTCGATATGACCAGGGGAATATTTATTAGACTTCCAGTGTGGAGTGTAATACCGAGAACGACACCAGCCACCCCAGCTACCAAGCCGACAAATCGGATCTATCGATTGACCGTTGTTATCGATCGCATGAAAATAACTTACTTTATTTTGCATCTCTGGTACAATCGGAATACGGGGAGAACCAATCATCACTACACGATAATCCAAAACTCGCTCATCAGTCTCCAATAATTTTGCCGCTTGATATGCTGCTGCGCCACCACCGCTATGCCCGATAAGCAGCATTTTTGCACCATCGGTTGGCAAGCTATCATTGATATGCTGAAAAGCACTTTTGCCGCCAACTTTGCGTAGCATATATTTGCGATTAGACAAGTCACTACTTACTTCAAATAATTGCGATACTAAACTTCGTTCCATTTCTCCATAAGGCATCACCACATCTATTTGCGAATCCAGCTGTTGTTCATTCATTTGCTGCTCTAGCCGTTTAATACATTCCGTAAATAAAGTCGCTGACGATTTCACACCCGCTAATAAATAGATATGAAGCCGATTAGCTGTATTTGCGGTCATCATGACTCCCCCATCATCTATTGGTTATCGTAATCTCTAGACGTATATCCTCACAGACTGTTCGTCGTGAAAATACGTTACCATATTCATTATGCGAAAATAAGCGATAAATCATTCTTATTTTTTGTTGTCATTATTAGCCATTACGTCGTTACATCTATTTAAAAAAACGCCTACTGCATTAGCAGCTGGCGTCGTTTGTTTTTATTAAACTCCCATTTTTTTACGTTGGTTGTTTACTTTTTTCGTATTTTGACTTCTAAGTTCTTTTGTTTCTGTGGACAAGTTCTTTTGCCCTTTCGCATTACCAGATTTCGCTTGTTTCTTCTGTGCTAACAACTGTTTTGCACGCTCCGCCTGAGATAATACTTTTGTTTGTTCAACATTTGTTCCCTCTGCTTGCTCAGACATGAAATCACCTCACTTCAACTTTCACTTCGTATTTATTTTACTATATATTAGTTTTCACAGCTAATCTAGTCTTTTTCTTGTGTTCGTTCTGAATTATTTGTTGTAAGTCCCGCGTCTGCCCTACTATCTTCATCTGTTTGCTCCAGCATATCCACATTATTTAGAGCTTCTGATTCATTCTCTAATAAAGGGTGCTGCGATTGTTCCTCTACGCCATTGCCATCTGGTTGCCAAACTCCTGCTTGCATATCTGCTACTTGTTGTTCCAATTGCTTCAATTGCTTTTGCAATCGATATTGGCGCACTAGCCCAAACGCCCCTACTGTCAGCCCACCTAAAAAAGTGGAAGCAAGAATAACAAGTATAAGCGGAGTTGAAGTTTTTGCAAACAAAAAGTTTACCTGTACAGGCTCCACATTAATAACTGCAAAAATGGCAATAATTAATGCAAATGCAAATGCTGCAATTAATATACTTTGTCCTTTCATCGATAACCCCTCCAGCTTTAGATTCTCACAATTGACACAAATAGTCTAGTGAAAATTGAGAAAGTGCGCCTATTTTCCAAATTGCAATTGTAAACTGAATCGTTGTATTATACCAGTTTCTCACTTATGCCCAACCTTTATGCCAGCCTGTTAGCTTATTCGAAAATAAATTTGACACTGCTTTAGGAGCTAGTGGAGCTAGTCATAATTGCCTCTCTGAACTAAAAACTACCACCTTGCACATTTTGGCAAGTGGTAGTTTCGATTCAACGATTGCTATTCCGTTCTATTATTTTATCTCAACAATAGCATATAACTGTTCATCATGCGGTTTGAAACGGTGACGGTATCTTTTTATATTCGCAATATGGCATGTAAGATTGTAGCTTCCCTTGATATACTAATTCTAGTTGTGTTGTATGTTGCAAATCACCTGGTTTAACCAACAACGGAGATTTATCAACTAAGCTAACGCCACTTCTTTCAAATACAGTAGCTACAAATTGGGAACAGAAAAAAGCATGATCTCGTTGCCATTCTATATTGAATAGCACACCAAAAATCCCTAATAAATTGTAGCGATAGCGATTTTGATTTTGCTCAAACAAAAATATTTCATTCCGAATACTATTATACTTTTCTGTAGATAAACTACAACGATAAATAGCACAATTAGTATTTTGAAAAAAATGATCTCGCAAATTTTCTTTAACAAACCCTGCCAAAAAAGGGTTGCTCGGATTTTTTCTACCAAAACTATATACTTCTGTTAAATGAATATCAAATGATAAAGATGCATGATTTAAAGGATCACGCGTAAAAGTTCGAATCATTTTAGTAAACATTGTACCAGTATCAGTTAGCAATACATAAATATCCGTGCTCATAATAGCGACCTCCACGTTATAGAACGAACTTATAACCGTATACCTTAACTTTAATGCAGCTTACAGAAAATCTACACCTGCTAAGGTAGTAACTGCTATCAGACTTTAGTCTGGTTAGATCCATACATTTAGTGGTATGAGAGCATGATGAACAAATGCAGTACTTGTCTTATTCTAAAGTATTTATCACTTTTACTCAATAGTTATTCCTCTCTATCCACTTTTTAATTATATGGATAACTACCCTATTTCTTCTACTTACTATTCTATTTTATGATCCCTACTTATATGTCAGCTGTCCGAAATATATTGATATGCAATGCTACTTCAGTGCCGTTCCTTGTTTAGCAAGTGGAAGTTCTACCTTAACTGTCGTCCCTACACCTAGTTTACTGGTGTAATAAATCAATCCACCCATAGCTTCTATAATATTATATGTTATCGTAATACCTAAACCAGTACCTTTACTTTTTTGCGAATAAAACGGTTCTCCCAAATTTTTCAAATCCGTTTCACTCATTCCTTCTCCATTATCTTCAATCGTTACTACTACTTTATTTTTTTCGGTGACCTGATAAGCATGGATAGAAATTTGCCCTTCTTTTTCCGTAGCTTCAATGGCGTTTTTAATTAAATTAATAATGGCTTGTTTAAAAGCAGACGAATTACCCATCACAAATAGATTAGGCTCCAACCGTATCCTTAATTGATTTCCATGAATAACAACAAGTGGGTGGATAATGGCTCGTATCTGTTCTAATTCCTCATCGACTATTAACATTGATTGTCCTTCTACTTGCGGCTTAGCAAATCCTAAAAAGTCACTTATAATGCCGTTTGCACGATCTAGTTCACTAATGGCAAGCTCCATATAGCTAACCTTTTTCTCTGTAGAAGGGCTATGCATTAGCAATTGCAAAAATCCTCGCGTAATCTGCAATGGATTTCGAACTTCATGAGCAACAGATGCAGCTAACTGGCTAATGATCTCCATTTTTTCTGCACGTTGTAAATCTGTATTCAATCGTTCTAATTTTTGCGAATAACGTAACACTTGCTCATAATTCGCTAATGCTTGCTTTACCAAAACAATAATTAACGTCAACATAAAAAAGATACTCGACCATTGCCAATAATTAAAACTATAATTCCGATCTATTAATGTGTAGATACTTACTTCCACAATTCCAGTTAACGTAAATACTGTCACGCCGCTAATTAATATCCAGCCTACTTTTTTCTTCATCCGAAGTAAATAAATAGAAAAACTGAAGAAGAACACACTAGCAAACACCAATTGTAATGTAATAATAAATCGACTGTATTCGTTATAGATCTCCATAGCATTAGGAAATACAAACGCTAACAATAACCAAGCAAAATGGAATATCGTTATGAACATTTGTATTTTCTTCACTCTATCAATCATTCGACCAGGGCCTTCTCCCCATAACGTCTGAATGAAATAAATAAGAGTGAGCACACCTATAGAAGCGGCTATTTTACTAATATAGTTAATGACATATCCTATGTCATTCCATATGGTGTACATATAAGCTGATTCCGCAACAAACATTACACTAAGCGAAATAATTAAAACGCTCAGTGCATACCAACTACTCCGAATATTTTTATGAATAAATAGCGCGCACATAAAAACAACCACACCAATAAACAACAATGCAAATCCGATAATAATATTTATACTACCTTGTTTCAAATACATAAGCTGTAAATCGCTTAATTCACCTACAACAACATCCGTTAATTCCCATAAATGTTCTCCACTGTTATTCACAACAATGTACAACATTTGTCCCATATCTACTTCATCCAACGCTAATAAAAACGATCGTTCTATTTGTGGATAATTATACATCTTTAACTCTCTTAATTGACCATCTACAATAATTGCAATATGAGCACTATGAATTTCTTTGAAAAGTATAGCCGGTTGCAAATACTGATCACTAGGAAGCTGTAATCTTAAAACGGTATAATGATCATCTATATTCGTTGGCAATGTTTTATTTGTATTTGTTGGAATATCATCCCAGTCATTGCCCCGTCGAACCGCTTGCTCGTATAGTTTCATTACAAATTCACTATCAAACTTGCTCGATTGCTCTGCCAGCTGACTCACTTGCCATTCCTTCATTTCGATCTGATGCCACGAAGTGGCTGGCAATGCGAATGCTGCTGCTTCTACTATGGATTGAACAAAAAACATAAACAATACGATAATGGCAATTTTTTTGCCAACCGCCCAGATACTTCTCATGGAGGTCCACCCCAGTTTGTACTGCCTCTATATTTGTAATTCAAACAATATGTATAATTATTCTCTATTATGTAATCAAAAAAGCAATAAAAGCAACCTCTATTTTCCAACTACAATAATAAATCATGTAAAATACAAAAAAAATCTTAGTTAGCCAATATAAGCTAACTAAGATTTTCGTTTTTTCTAGTCTATTCGACATTTTGACTGTTGCATTGCTTCCTTATTCTACAATGACAGTACCTTCCGAAGCTCCACCGCCATATGTTTGTTCATACATTTTTTGTAATTCTTCATCCGTCATAGATTCCTGCAGGAGCAATTCTTCACCTTTTGTCTGCAAATACTCCAATGCAGCATCTATGGTCGATTCATCTTTTTCAATTTCTGCTAGCTTCTTTTGCATCTCTTGATCATATAAGAAATAGAACTGCTTTGGTAAGTCATCAGAACCCATCATCATATTCATTTCATCATGATTAACAACCGGCTTCAACTTATAAAATGCAGCATAGTTACGCCCTTCATCATCTTTAATATATTTTGTATGAATTGGGAATTCGCCATACAATCCACCTTTTGATTTCACACGAGAAAATTCTTCACCCGTTACATAAGATACAAATTTCCAAGCTAAATCTTTATTCGTAGATTCTGCTGTAATAGAAAATACATTGTTAAAATACATACTACTAGATTCGTCTGGTGCTTGCGGGCTTACTGGAACGGTTACCATATCCCAATCGGATATTATTTTACTTTGATCTTGTACACTGTCGCGTGCACGCTTAATTTCATCAATCGTATACGTTTCCCCAATCGTCATAGCTACTCGATTAGCAAGAAACGGCTCACGTTGCATTAGATGATCTTCATAGGATGTATAGGAGTAACTACCGTTCATTTGCTCTTCATCGATCACGTATAGTGAATTAGACTTAACAAAAGCTAGCGCAGTTTCAATCAATGATTTCCAAGCTGGCGTATTAATGGTCATCGTTTTTGCTTCTGCATCATAAAACTTCAATTGCTCTGCCATCATCAAATTGTTAAGTACCGAGCGAAAATCTGAGCTCCAACCTAACGATAAGCCATAAATTCGTTCACTCGCATCCCCATCCGTTGGGAATCGTTGCGCTAGCTGGAACACTTCTTGCCATGTCATTTGATCTGTTGGATGTTCAATATTAAACTGATCAAACAATGCTTTGTTGTATAGTAATACTGAACTTCTGAATGATGTCGGCAAACCGTATAGGACACCTTCACCTAGTTCTTTCATGTAATCCAGTACACCGGGTACTAGTTCTTCAGTATTAACTTTGCTTTTTGTTAACATAGATTCAAGATCAAGTAGTAATCCTTTGTCTATTAATTGCTTCATTTCTGATGAATGAGTAATAATGACGTCAGGTTTTTCCGTTTTAATAAACTCTTCATACGCTTTCTCATAGTCAAAATTTTCATCCTGTTGATTATTAAACAATTTATTAGTGCTTACAATTTCAAATTCAACATCTGGATGTAACACACTAAATAGAGAACCATACTGTTGATGGAAACTATTCTCGTCATAATAAACAACTTTTAACGTACCACTTTCCTTACTTGGCTTCGTATCTCCGCCACCTAAACTACAACCTGCCAACAAGGACGCTACAAGAACGATAGCGATCCAACTTTTTAACCATCCCTTTTTAACCAAACTAATTCCTCCCATTCTTTCCTTATACTTATGTATCTTTGTATTATACGAACCCACTGCAAAAAAGGTTGCGAATAATGACAGAACAACCCAAATTATACCTCAAAAATATATTTTTACCATTAAAACTTTTGTGTTAACTACTCTGATTTACTTAAACCAGCCTTTTTCTTTAAATCTTGTAATAGCTTCAATCCGATTACTGACACCCAATTTTTCTAAAATAACCGAAATATAATTACGAACTGTTCCTGTCGTCAAAAACAATTGACTGGCAATTTCTTTTGTATTTTTTCCATCAGCGACTAGTTCGAGCACTTCTTTTTCTCGTTCCGTTAATGGGTTAGCATTATTGATTTGATAAGATTCATCCATTAACTCCGGAGCATAAATACGAGCTCCTTGCATGACACTACGTATCGAATTAGCTAATTCTTCACTGGGACTATCTTTTAATAAATAGCCACTTACTCCAGCTTTTAACGCCCGCTCAAAATAACCTGGACGAGCAAACGTAGTAAGAATTATAACTTTACAGCCACTGTGTTGCAATTGCTCTGCTGCTTCCAGCCCACTCTTCAATGGCATCTCAATATCCATAATACAAACGTCTGGTTTATGCAGCTCTACTAACTGTAACGCTTCTTCGCCATTACTAGCACGTCCAATTACCGTCAAATCTTCTTCAAGATCTAGTAAAGAAGCTAGTGCACCTAATAACAAACGTTGATCTTCCGCAATAACGATCGTAATCATGGTTAACCTTCACTCCTTTGCACAGCATCGGTCTGTTTTGTATCAGATAATGAACTATCTGTAAATGAAATATGATGAGATTGGATAGTATGCGGAACCGCAATACGCAAACAGGTGCCATCTGATACTCGCACATCCAAACTACCATTTACAAATTCTAATCGCTCTCTCATTCCACGCAAACCATTGCCTAGTTTTATGGCAGAAGCTTCTTTAATGCCAGCTCCATTATCACTGATTTTCAACGTAAACTCGGCTGGTGACATCGCAAATTCGATCAAACAATGCGTTGCTCCACTATGTTTGACTACATTAGTTACCGCTTCTTTCAAACACATACTTAATGTGTTTTCCGTTAATAGCGACAATGAAAACTGTTCTGGATGACCGATTAGTTCCCATTCAATATTTGCAGCTCGTAAAATCTGCTCGACCCGCTCCAGCTCTTCTGCTAATTTAACACCACGCATTTGTGTAACCAGCTCACGTACTTCCTTCAAAGCAGTTCGCGCCGTTTGCTGTACATCCAATATTTCTGATTTGGCTCTCGCTGGTTCCTTACTAATCAGTTTAGCAGCCAAATCACTTTTCAACCCAATTAACGACAATTTTTGTCCTAACGTATCATGCAAATCACGTGCAATTCGTTGCCGTTCATCGATTTTCACCAATTCAGCAATCTGTTTTTGCGCATCCTCCAGCCGATCTTCAAGTTCCCCTTGTTTCTTTTGATTGTACATACTAATAGGAAGTAAAATAACAACAATTAAACTGACTAATACAAACGGAAATTGTTTAAAAAATGGTTGTGTCATCGTAACTAAACCGTAGTTTACAGATATAAAAGTAGTCACTAAATGGATCACATATAGCGTAATGAAACCAGCTTTATTTTGCAAATTACCGATAAAAAAGGCTAAAAATATGGAAAAATATACATATCCAAACAAAATTGTCATTCCAACAGACAATAGAATTTGAATGCTAGTCCAAAAATAGACCAGCCATCCTTTGGACACAAAAGATAGCCGGTAACAAACAAAAAACATTATACTCATCACAACGCCTGATATAATGACACCAGTAGAAGACGATTGAAAAATAAAATAGAACGGTAAAATACAAAAGACAAGCCACACGTAAGGACTAAGTACAGCAGTCTTATTAAATATTTGGTACCATTTGTTCACAATAATCGCCTCACTTTTACTTGCATTAAATTACCCATTCTCCTTGGCGGAAAATAGCTACTGTCGTACCATCTGACAATATACCATCAATATCCATATCTGCCGATCCAATCATAAAATCGTTATGGGTAATACTTTCGTTCACTCCATGTATCGCAAGTTCCTCTGGCGTCATTTGTTTTCCACCTTCAATATTGAAGGCATAACCACTACCTAACGCCAAATGATGTGAAGCATTTTCATCAAATAACGTATTATAGAACAATATATTCGATTGAGAAATCGGAGAACTATGCGGTACAAGCGCTACTTCCCCCAAATACGACGAACCGTTATCTGTTTCCAATAGTTTTTTCAAAAATGCTTCCCCTTGCTCTGCAACATAATCAACTACTTTTCCTTGCTCAAATGTTAATTTGAACTTATCAATTATATTGCCACCGTAACTAAGCGGCTTTTTGCTTGATACGTACCCATTAATCCC
The DNA here is from genome assembly GCF_042684845.1 of Paenibacillus yanchengensis. Taxonomy (NCBI): domain Bacteria; kingdom Bacillati; phylum Bacillota; class Bacilli; order Caryophanales; family Paenibacillaceae; genus Paenibacillus; species Paenibacillus yanchengensis. The sequence continues at coordinate 55,271 of NZ_JBHUMH010000058.1, forward strand.
TTCTTTAAGCGGCACTGTAAATACTTCTTCCGTCGGCATGTTCGCCATAAATACCGTTTGTTGCTCATTCGTGCTACCCGCTGCCACCCAAGTATGCTTCGGATGCAGTTCTATCGTTAAATCCGTACCTTCAGCTTTGTAATGTAATTTGTGCAGACGTAATTCATTCAGTTTAGTTGCTTTATCATGCAGTTCATCATGATGTGCTATCCACGCTGCTACCGGATCAGCTTCGTTCAGTCTGACTGCAGTAAAGATTGCTTCCCACAACTTATCAACTGCCTCGCTCGCTGCTTCTGGAAACACTTTTTGCGCCCAAGCTTCACCAGCCGCCGCTACTACCGTCCAACTCACCTTGTCAGATTGAATCGCACGGCGAAACTCTTTCAACCCTGTGCCAGATGCTTTTTGGAAACTACTAATTTTTTGAGGATCAATTCCTTGTAACAAATCAGGACTTGAGGAAACTACTGATATAAAAGCAGCACCTTTTTCTACGAATTCATTCCTTTTCGCTGTTTCCCAAGATGGAAATTGAGCAAACACTTCCTCACTAGCTTGTTCATATTTCAAACGCGATAACTTTTCATCACTCCAATCGACATGAACGTTTGCCGCACCTGCCTCATAAGCTTCACTAGCAATTAAACGAACAAGTGGCGCTATTTCTACCGTTCCAGAAACAAACACATGCTGCCCAGGCTGCACATTAACACCTGTTTTTACGATTAAATGAGCATAACGCTCTAATTGTTGGTTCAATGAAACTGTCATTACAATCCACTCCTTTTTCCCACTATTTTATGATGACTTACCTATACAACTTCTTTTCTTAACTGCAATTACTATTACAAATCAAACCAATCAATTCATTTATAATTAAATTAAATCAGTAAACTTAACCAATCTTCCTTGGACAAAGCACCGAAGTAGTATGCCAAATCCAATTGATCTGCATGCTCCCGTAGCGCCTGCAAGTCGTATTTCACACCAACTAGAGAAGCAGAAACTTCACCACTATCCCCTCGTCCAAAGAAATCGCCAAACACAACTGCTTCTTTAATGACTCCATCTTCTACCTGCAAACGAACGTCGAACGTACCCACACCTTCTATCCGCTTTGTCTGACGCATGTTAAACAAAGGAGAACGACCATAATTCCAATCCCAATTGCGATAACGCTCCTCCGCTAATTTATGTACGTTCGCCCAATCTAATTCTGTTAGTTTAAATTGCTGTACTCCGCCTTCCTCCTGAAACAACGATTGCAATAAAGCTTCTCTAAATTGTTCAATCGTCATTGGCGTTTCTAAAAACTCGGAAATATTGGCAACACGGCTTCGAATTGACTTCGTTGCTTTCGATACATACTTCTCAGCATTTACTTTCAAAGCGGAAACGACATTTTCGATTTCTGAATGGAATAATAGCGTCCCATGACTAAACATTTTCCCTTTAGTATGAAATTGTGCATTACCCGAAATTTTCCGTTCTCCCACCTGCAAATCATTACGACCAGACAGTTCTGCTTGTACACCCAGTTTACGCAAAGCCGCTACGACTGGATCAGTAAATTTTTTGAAATTGTGAAACGACTGACCGTCATCACGCATAATAAAGCTAAAATTCAAATTACCAAGATCATGATATACTGCCCCTCCACCGGACAACCGGCGAACGACATGCAAATTGTTTTCCTTCACATACTCTGCATTAATTTCTTCCGCTGTATTTTGATTTTTACCAATAATAATGGATGGTTCGTTAATGTAAAATAACAAATAATCATCATTATCTGGCAAAGATCGTAAAATATATTCTTCCAATGCCAAATTAATGGTTGGGTCAGTAATTCCTTCGTTGCTAATAAAACGCATCATATCTGCCTCCCTATCCTCTGCATTACATTGCACTTTCATTTCATGCAATATGCAATTAGTATCTCTCCAACTATTATACCTATGCTTGTCCTAATGCCGCAACGATGCTAAGCTAAATTTATGATCAAATGGAGGAGGCAATACAATGGAATACCGTAAACTTGGTGATAGCGGGCTATTCGTTTCCCAGTTAGGCCTCGGTACAAATGCCTTTGGCAAACGAGCAGATGAACAGACATCCATCCGCGTCATTAATGCTGCACTTGATAAAGGCATCAACTTTTTGGATACAGCAAACATTTACGCTGATTCAGCTTCCGAAACAATTATCGGAAAAGCACTACAAGGCAAACGACAACAAATCGTTCTCGCAACAAAAGCTGGTTTGCCAAAAAAACTAACTAACGATGTAATAAGCAAAGGCAGTAGTTATCAAGGCTCTTCTCGCCGACATCTTATGCAAGAACTAGATGAAAGCTTGCAACGACTACAAACCGATTACATTGATCTATATCAAATTCACTCTTTTGACCCACACACTCCATTAGAGGAAACGTTGCGAACATTAGAAACAATGATCACATCAGGCAAAGTACGATATATCGGCGCTTCTAACTACATGGCATGGGAAATGATGAAAGCGCTCGGCATCAGTGATAAATTAGGAATTAACCGATACATTTCGATCCAACAAAGCTATTCACTCGCTGATCGAACGTTAGAAAGAGAAATAATGCCTATGTGCCTGGACCAACAAATCGGCATCATTCCTTACTTTCCGCTGGCAGGTGGTATTTTGACTGGCAAATACAATAACTATAATGACGATGCACATTTGCCTGATCGCTCACGCGCTGCCTCCGATCCCAACTTCCAACGATTCCTAACGGCAGAAGCAGTAACACTAGGACAGCAAGTTACAAAAATCGCCGCTTCGATAAATACTACTCCTGCAGCACTATCACTGGCGTGGTTAATGCACCAACCAGCAGTAGCTACCGTAATCGTAGGAGCAACTAGTAAGGAACAAGTAGAAGCTAATTTCGCTGCCGTGCCGCTTTCACAATCACTCTCCGCAGACACCATCACACAGCTCGATAACATCAGTCGTTCCTCCCGTAAGGGCGACCCTTTCGCATCCTATCGTCTTAATTAAATATTTCAAATAACTTCCACCCCCTAAGGCTGCCTTAACATCCGCAACTTTAGGGGATTCTTTTCACCTTTCCACTTCCACTAGCTCATTGCTACTTATTCCTGCCCGATCCTGCTTATTGCTGCTCACTACCGCTCATACAGTACAGCTGGTTCCTGCTCATTACTGCTCACTACTGCTCATACAGTACAGCTGGTTCCTGCTCATCCTTACTTATCAGATGGATAAAGCACCCCTATTTGTCTCCTTGCTTCATTCATAATTTCCATCGTAATAAGCGATGCTTCATATGAATTTATTTCGGATTGTCGACGACCCTCTTTTATTAGTTGGATAAATTCTGCCGCTTCATAATACATCGTAGGTTTGTCACAAACTGCTTCAATCTGTCGCACCTGTCCATCACGTTGTCGTACTTCCAAATATTGTGGCTCACTTATTTTATCAATTACTATGTTGCCATCTTCCCCTTGTATTTCAGATACTACAGCTGAGTTAGCAATTTTCGAATGCATAATGACAGCGTCCATTGTATCGTACTGTAGTAACAGACTACCTTCTCCATCTACTCCTGATTCTAATAAATATCCAGCAGCCTTCACCGCTTTTGGCTTGCCAAATAACACTACCGCAGGATAAATACAATAAATACCGATATCCATCAAAGATCCATTTGCAAAATCAGGTTTAAATGCATTTAACACTTCACCCGACCGATACGCATTATAACGTGAAGAATATTGACAGTAACTCGCAAAATAACGCCGAACCGCCCCAATTTGTTTTACTTCCTTCACAATATGCTGAAAAGCTGGCATCAATGTAGACTTCATCGCTTCCATCAAAACTACATCATTTGATTGCGCAGCGCTTATCATCGCTTCTAGTTCTTTCTTATTTGCTGCAATTGGCTTTTCACAAATAACATGAATACCTTGTTCCATTAGCAAAATTGCTTGTTTCGCATGAAAACTATTAGGGCTGGCTATGTAAACAGCATCTATTTCACCGCTTATCGCCATCTCTACAATATCTGTATACAGATGTGGGATATCGTGCTTATTAGCAAATTGGGTCGCTTGCTCCATCGTTCTCGAATAAACAGCAGCCAACATAAAATCAGGATGCATTGCAGCCCCTTGAATGAAACTTTCTGTAATCCAATTAGTACCTATTACTCCAAATCGAATCATACTCGATCTCTCCTTCTTAGCCGAAAAAAATTGTTTTTGCCATGCAAACACTCCACTTATTAAACCATCCACCCATTTTTTAAATGACTAATTTGTTAGAATTTGTTCTACAAGATAGTATTTTCATGTACAATCGTCATAGTTATAGTAACATAAGTTCATATTAGCAAATATAGGAGGTTTCTAAAAACAATGTTGCTATTTATTATAGCCATCATCATATTAATAACTATGTTTGGTATCTACATACGCCAATCTGTGCCACACAAACAGTTGTGGTTCGGTGTCACACTGCCGGAGAAAGCTCTGCAAGATGACAGATTAAAACAATTGCAAAAAAAATATACGATACTACAATTCGTATATATTCTTCTTGCTTTGTGTTCTCTCCTTCCATTATTTTGGATCGATAGCATCTCCATGTTAGCATTACTATACTTTTTCATTTGGTGTGCAGTACTTTACTTAACTGCTCCGTTACCTTATGAACATGTACATTATCAAGTTATTGCTATCAAAAGAGCAGAAAAATGGTTTGGTTCTTCAAAACGACTCCGCTCTATTAAAGCTGACATCCAACGCTTATCGCAAAAGCAACCAGTACCCATTTACTTGTACTTATTGCCACTCGTGATTAGTGTTCCACTTTTATTTTTGGCTGCCAATAGTGAATTCCCATTGGCTCGTTACAGTGGAATTGCGGCTTGTACTATGATTGCCATTATCTTTATTATTCAATTTTTCTTTACTAGCAAAAAACAACACCTTTACAGCCGTAATCAACAAGTAAATATCGCATTAAATCAAACCTCAAAGCAGTACTGGTCTATTTTATGGTTGACTCTCGCTGGATTTGAAGTCATTAATGCCTATGTCGCCTATTTCATTCTCTCGCAAGGTATTTCCTTAACAGATACCGTCTCTATTAGTGGCATGATCGTAATATCACTCATTCCATTAATCGCAATTTATACTACCTATAGAAAAATTCGCACATTAGAACTGCGCTATGCGCATACCGACGGAAAATCAGACCTTGTTGACGACGACGAATATTGGCAAGCATCTCTTGTTTACAACAATCCCGACAACAAAAAACTATTCGTGGCAAAACGTCTAGGTAGTGGCGCAACTATTAATGTTGGAATAAAAAAAGGACGCTGGTTATACGCTGCAACACAATGTATAACGCTACTTTTAGTGGTCGTTTTCTTGTTTGGTTTCGCACTTCATGAAATGCAACAACCTACGTTAATTATTGATCATAACGACACCATTGAAATAAATGATACGCAATACGGCTACAAATTTTCCATTCATGATATTGAAGAAATTAAACTTGAAGATAAAATGCCCACTGGTTTCCGTTCCAACGGCATTGCCACCAATGAATATGCAAGGGGCAATTTTAAATTGCACGAACTAGGGCAAGCAAAAATGTACATTTTCAAACAATCATCACCTTATATCGTCATTAAGCTTCCTGAGCTTTACATTGTATACAACGAAAAAGAACCCGATAAAACAAAAGAACTATTTCAACAATTAATCACTCAAATAGACTAACTATCTTTTCTAAATAGGAGCAATAGCAATCAATATCCGCTGGATCGAACTGGATTGATTGCTCCTGTTCCTGTTCCTGTTCCACTTCTAATCTACTCTAATTCTTTCCCTTACCGTTAACTGTATTCCATTTCCACACCTTTATGGCTTATCCCCTTCACTCAGCATGCGTGAGTAATTCCCTTCAAACTGAGGGAGTAATTATCCTACAATAGACCATGGACTGTTTATACTTTATGTACTCACTGTGCTCTAATTGCTTATCTACTCAATCTACTCTATCTATTTAATCTGCACTATTTGCAATAACTACTCAATTTGCTCTAATTGCTTTATGTGCTTTATAAATCATACTGAGTTTTGATAAACGATGAAATATAGAATATTGATGAATCGTAGCTTCATAGTAAAAGCACATCTCATTAAAATAAAACTGAAGATACTTGTTTTTGATCGTACCGTACGTTTGAATAAATCGACGTATCATGTAGTCAAATGCTTTCTGTACTGCTCGTCTCTGACGATAGCTCATTCGAGGTGCATGTGTAATTTGATCTGGAGAAATGTGTTTTTCAAAATGTAAATGCTTGTACGTTGCTACGTAAGGAGAAGATACCCTATCAATTCCTACCATATGCGTAGTTGGAATAAGTTTCAATTTGATGTGTGTAATTAGCGGATCGTGAGTGTGCTTGTGAGAATATGTAGAACTATTAATCGATGAATTAGCGCCAGCTTTACCAACATTAGAATGATTAGCCACATCTGCTTGCATTTGTGGGCTGTTCATCTCGAATCCGATCATCACAGGTTTATGCTGCGGCGCACGCTCAAACATAATTCCACAAGTATGTGAATTAGTTGTAAATGTCGGTGTAGATGAAGTTTTTTCATCAGTGTCTACAGTATCCATTTTGTTACTATGATCCATCGTTTTACCTAACAATTCAAAAAAATCGGCTTGGCTAATAGCTTGTCGCACTTTTCTATGCAGTGTCCAAGCTGTTTTATAAGTTACTTGTAGTAGTAGGTGAAGTTGAAATGCGTTAACTCCAATTTGATCTAAAGATAAGAAAAAGAAAGCCATTAACCATTTTTGAAGGGGCAAACGGGATAGTTCCATTATCGTATTAGCGGTGAGAGTAGTTTGATGATAACATTGATGACATTGATAAATAGGCATTCTTCTCGTCAAAATTTTGGTGCAGTTAGGATAGTTGCATTTGGGACAACGAAAACCATCTGGCCATTTATGGTCGTACAAATATGTATAACAAGCATTTTCATTCGGAAATTGTCGCAAAAATAATCGCCACTGCTCAAGTAGTTTTTCTGTAAATGGATATTTAAATAAATGAAAGCGATCTCGAATATAGGTAACTCGAAACAAAATAGCCAGTATATCATTTTCCTCAATCACAACTACCCCTCCCCTACATCTACATCTACTGCTACTGTTACTGTTACTGCTACTGCTGATATCTACTACTTCTGCTTCTATGTTAATTTTGATTTCGACCTCTACTCAGACAATAAATCATTAGTCATTCCAATTGAGAACTTACGTTCCCATATATCTATAATACAGAACAAATGTTCCTGTGTCAATTGTTTTTATTCGCTCCATTTTCGCTAACATTTTATTTTTGTATTATTGTTTAGTTTATATTAGGAATATTTTGTAATTAATTACACCGTTTCATATGAGCAGAGGCAGATTGATAAAATTAACGGGATTGGCAATAGTGAGGAGACTAATAGCACTGAAGGAACTTATTAAGGAAACTATACAATAGCATTTGGATTTTTATGGTACTGAGCGAATGGGATACGGAATAAAAGGAGTAAAACGGCACATACTCGTCTGTAGTTTCATAATTTAACCAGTTCAAATATTTTTAAAATTTTAATTTAAGTGTAAATGACGGAATATACTCTTCTGTGGATAGAGTGTTATTCCGTCTGAACGACAAGTGGTTTCTAGCTAGTTTTATGGTCGAGGAAGTTGTAGTTGTTTCCATACTTGTTTGTTACTATATTGCCATGCGTCGCTAATATCTTGACCGAACCAGTCTGGTTCTACAAAGGATTGAGCAGCTTCAACTGAATCAAATTCAACTTCAAGCACGGTCATCTGCAATTGATCGTAGACATCAATCTCCACTGTTTTATCTAAAGCATGAGCGGTTATCCGTTTTTTAGTTAAAGGTATATAGCCAAATGGTTTAACTAACTGTTCGTATATAGCATCCGATATTTCATATTCAACTTCTTCTCTAACAAGGCCATTGCCTTTTTTAAAAGTTTGCGTATAGCTTGTTGTTTGTTCTCCTAAAGAAGTAATTTTACGTACACGAATTTCCTGGTGTTCGTCGATTGCCAAATATGTTTGTTCGATAATTACTTCAGAAATTATTTTTATTTGATTATTTTGTAGCAATTCGTCTAGTGACTGTTGTAGCAAATATTTCCGTTCGATTTCAAGTGCCATAGTAAGCACTCCTTTCTCTAAACTTCTGTTAAGGTAGTAATAGTAATTTTGTCGGTTCATTGCAAGCTTGACTAGTATCATTGTAAAATATGTAGCAGTAACGTTACGTGGATTTTCATTCCCTATCATTTTATAAGTGAGGTGCCTTTTTTGCAACAAACGGATTTTCGAGCACTTACTATTGCCGGTTCAGATAGTGGTGGTGGCGCAGGAATTCAAGCGGATATAAAAACATTTCAAGAATTAGGCGTGTATGGTATGTCTGCTATAACTGCCGTAACTGCTCAAAACAGTCTCGGCGTTCATCATATTCATCCAATACCACTTACTATTATTGAACAACAACTACACGCTATAGGCAGTGATATGAACCCAGCAGCAGTGAAAACAGGCATGCTCGTTGATGCTGCCACTATTGAGCTAGTCGCTACAATGAGCAAGCGATTTCGTTGGAATAACGTAGTAGTTGATCCGGTAATGATTGCCAAAGGTGGAGCTTCATTGTTACAACAAACAGCTTTACAAGCACTCATCCAACACTTATTGCCTATTACTACCGTGATCACTCCAAACATTCCAGAAGCAGAAATACTAACAGGATTAACTATTAATACATTAAAGGATCGAGAAAAAGCAGCTTCCAATTTCGTTCAAATGGGGGTAACGCACGTCTTAATTAAAGGGGGGCATGATGAAACAAATACGGAGCATTCTGTTGATCTTTATTATGATGGACAATCATTTCATTATTTATCAGGTCAACGAGTAGCAACTAAACATACTCATGGGACGGGCTGTACATTATCCGCAGCAATTACTGCGCAGTTGGCTCGCCAAAAAAAACCATTAGAGGCGATTCATAAAGCTAAAAAATTTATACAAGCAGCAATTGAACATGCTTATCCGATTGGAGCAGGGCATGGCCCGACAAATCATTTTGCTTATAATCAGATGAAAAACAAAAGAAAAACAGCAACAGGAAATCATATCCAACATTTGTAATGAAACTGAAATATTACTTTCATCACTTCTTAATGAAGAATGTCTATACTAGTAATTGACCCCCTTTTTTATAATATATATATAATTAGACCCACGGCCCGTTGCTAGTGGGTCACTTTTTTGTTTTAAATACCCTAATTTAATCATTATATTGTAATTACTATTTTTTATTGAAACATTTTACATTATATATCCGTAATATATTATAATCAGCTATTATTTTTGGAGGGATTATAATGAATTCATTCGGGTTCAACGATGGTATGTTTCAGTCATCTTTTTCGTTTATGTTTGTTATTTTTAATATTGTTTTTTTGGGGATACTTATTGCAGCAATATCTTATTTCGTCAAAAATATTACCGCTCAAGAAGAAGTTTTATTTGCAACCGTTGTCGATAAGCGTACTCATGTCAAGCACTCATCTAATGCTCATCATGACAATATTGGAGCAAATCATTCCACTCACACAAGCTATTACATCACCTTGCAATTTGAAGATGGTCAACGAAATGAACTGTTAGATATAAAAAACTTATATGGTCTTCTCATCGTGGGCGATCAAGGATATGCCTCGATCAAAGGTGATTGGTTAAAAGGCTTTGAGCGAGTACCTCAAGCTTCTAATCCCACACAACATACATATTAATCAAAAAAACTCCTATTACGATGTCAGCTGCAACAAAGAACCTACGCAAAGACATGTAAATAGGAGTTGCGATCTCTTCCATTATTTTTGCAAATAAAACTGTTCAAAATAATCATAACCAAATCCGACCTGTTCAGGTTTATGCGAATCTGATCCATATACACAAGCTATATTACGCTTACGGCATTCCGCCAAAAACCATGCTGGTACGTAGGCTTTTCCGCATGTTGGTACACGCAAACCTGCTGTATTCACATCAACAGCTACCTTTGTTCCTTCTAATAGTTCTAATATGCTTCGCAAGCGCTTCTCCGTTTGTGCATCGTCAATCGATGGCAATGTTGTGCTGAATTTTTCAATTAAATTAAGATGTCCAATTCGGGTGCGAATAGGCAACTTGGCAGCTCGCATAATCGCTTGCTCGACATGATTATAATATTCATCCACCAATTTCTCCATCGTTCCATAATGGGCAAGTATATTTCGTTTAAAATCATCCGGTGTAAAATCTATACAGCGCATCCCACCAACACCTGGTAAATAATGAACAGAATAAACAACATCTTCGATGGAATTATGCCACTTATCAAGAATACGATTCGTATAATCAGCATGATCTGGCAAATAATCCACTTCTAATCCGACAGTTACTTCTATTTGATCAGCAAATCTTTGTTTCATATCTGCTGCATATGCAAAATATTGTTCTAACTCTTGTTCTGGCATTGCTAATTCAGCCATCAATTGTGCATCATCGATATAATGATCTGGCAAAGAAATATGCTCGCTAATCGTATAACGCTCAAAGCCCAACGCAATGGCACGATTAATGTATAATTCCTGTGCCGCATCGCTTCCATGATAACAAAATTTCGTATGAGTATGCCCATCCCACTTTATCAAAATATACACTCCCTCAAATGTAAACTATGCACTATTCTCTAACATTTTGATTATCAATTCATCCTAGCATCCCTTTATCGAAAAGTCACCTATGGCGACAGGACGGACCCTATTTATTAAAACTAACCGTTGAACGTAAAATACGCCGCAATCTGCGGCGTACAAAATAGATTAGCTGCACGTAAGTTACAGCTCATCTCATTATTTAATTATTTTCAAACGCTCTTCAATAGGTTGGAATTGCTTCTCTCCAGGTGTCGTAAGTTTTTTACCGAATGGCATCTGTGCAAGAAGCTTCCACGAGTTCGACAAGTTCCACTGTTGTTTTACTTCGTCATCAATTAGTGGATTATAATGTTGCAACGAAGCGCCATAACCTTCTGAATCCAATGCTGTCCAAATAACATGCTGTAGCATACCACTTGATTGTAGCGACCAAATTGGAAAATTATCTTTGTACAAACTAAACTGTTCCTGCAAATTTTCAATTACTGCTTGATCTTCAAAAAATAGAATCGTACCATAACCTGCTGCAAAACCATTCATTTTTTGTTGAGTTGCATCAAAATTATCTGCTGGAACGATTTTACGCAACGTCTCTGTCGTAATTTCCCATAGCTTACTATGCTGCTCTCCTAACAAAACAACAACACGTCCGCTTTGTGAATTAAACGATGAAGGTGTATGTTTTACCGCATGAGTTACAATTTGTTGTAATCGCTCATCTGAAATGACCTGCTCATTACTAATAGCATAGTGCGAACGGCGATTTTCTATAGCTGTCAAATGATCTTGTTTCGAAAGTATTGCTTCTGTCATCTCTTACTCCTCCTAATATTTATCTGTGAATAATTGATTACTTTGCTACATAAATTAGTATGCCGATCCGATTCGGATCGTATGTGAAAATGCTCTGAGCTTCTCTTTCCAAATGTGCCCCATCTGCTTCCAAACGTGCTGCTATTTTTTCCAATTCCGCTTCATCCGGAACAATAATGGAGAAATAAGCAATCCCAGTACCGTTCGGTGGTGTAATCGGAGCATTTCGCCCTGCCCATATATTGAGCCCCAAATGATGGTGATATCCACCCGCAGCTAAAAACAACGCACCCATCCGGTTCAAAAAGTCAGCCTCTACTGTAAAGCCAATTACCTCTGTATAAAAACGACCTGATTCCGTTATATTAGAGGCGTGGAAGTGAACATGCCCGATAACTGTTTGTGCTGGCATTCCAGTCCATTCTTTCCCTTGCGCTAATTGTAAAAGACCCTTCCAATCAATTGGAATAGTAACCATATTCACATTGCCTTGTGTATCATATTCCCATTCTTCACGCGGACGATCTCGATAAATTTCAATACCATTGCCATCTGGATCAGCTAAATACAAAGCTTCGCTAACAATATGATCCGCTTGCCCAACGGATATACCTTTGTTGACCAAATGTTGCAAAGTAACAGCTAGCGCCTCTCGAGTAGGTAGTAAAATAGCAAAATGATACAAACCACTCATCGAACGTTCCGGAACGATAATAGCATCAGCAACTTGTTGCAATATGACAAGTGCGTTCTGACCATCTACCGTCAAGTAAGCAAGTTCTCCTTCCCGACGTAGCAACTTCAAACCGATAACTTCTTCATAAAACGTAATCGAGCGTTCCAAATCACTCACTTTAAGCTTTACTTCTCCTAACCGAATATTCGGATGCAACACAGCTGTCATTACTTTCCCTCCATTAAACAATAGCTACTGAAATTTATTAAAACCTTGTCACTGAATAAAAAAAGTAATGTTACTTACTTAATTATATGTAGTATACTATATATGTTACACACATTTCAACTTTTTTATTTACATAAAAATATAAAATTAAAAGGTAAAAAATAAAATATACTCTTTCAACAGAAAACTTGCTATAGTCTGGTAGTAAAGAAAATCAGAATTTATGGAGGGAATATTTTGAAAATACGTTTAACTGTTATTGAATATTTGGGTATCATCGGTTTGCTTATATATTTTATAACGATAGTTGTCAGACGATATGAAATTATTGATAATAGTAATTTTAATTTGTTTTGGTTTGCGCCTAATTTTGGTGGTGCATGGTTTACAACAGCTCTGATAAAACAATTTTTTTCCCCTGTTGGAACTAACAAACCTATTTCATCAATAGTTTTTAGTATCAAAAGTTATGCGATAATTTGTTTTGGGGTGGTAATTTTAGCTATAATAAATGAATATGCCTATTTGTTAAACACAAGTGGTGCATTTGATATAGTTGATGTTATTGCTACAATTGTAGCTCAAATTTTAATATTTACATTACCTATAATTAGAAAAGAAAAATGCTTAGTTGAGTATGCTGAGTAGACAACCAGATAATTTTAAATTTTCGCTCTAACCATATACAAAAAACCGATACGAGGAATGATCCTACAAATATCGGTCAACTACACTGTGTTACATTGATAATCATATTTAGATAGCCATGGCACTATACTTATCATACAATTGCTTCCAGCGTTCTTTTCGCCACACGTTTATGTCATCTTTGCTCATTTCTCCATCGAGTAATAATGCAATAACATCTAAACACGTATGCCAGCCAGCAACATCTCTCGGTGTATGTTCGGTCCAACTTTTTATATACTCCACCCATTTCAATTGACAAGTAGTAGGTGAACTCGATTCCACTTGAAAGGAAACTTGATCTTGATCCCAAGTAAAAGCTATCACTTCATGATGGCTATACTCGAGTATTGTCATTTCCTCATTAAGATCATTTCCCATATCGAACCGAATAATGCCACCTGTCTCCAAATGATCTATCGAAAGCTCCGGAAACCACAAACACAGCTTTTCATTATCTACAAACATTTGAAATACTTGTTCTAATGAATGGACATATGGTTTAGATAGTGCAGCAGTATATGAAAACGTATCATTCTCTTGATCTACTCTCGATATATGAGCTAATTCCATCATCTATTCCTGCCTTTACAATTGTTGAAAAACAGCCTGATATACTTCCTCTAACGTTACTTGATGCAATTTTGCCGCCCGGTGAACATCTTCGTATTCTGGAGATTGCTTCATTACCTGCGTACCTTGCAACGCTTGTTTTACTTTTATCGCACCAAATGCGGTTTGAACTTCGATCCACTGTCTTTTTAACGCAGTCCGCTGCCACGTAGAAGAACGAACACCAATCGTTGTCGTTTCTCGAAATAGTATTTGTTCCAGTTGCTCTTTACTTGCTTGCTCACTTAAAACTGTTATCAATACGCCTGGGCGATTCTTTTTCATATAGACAGAAGTGTAATAAACATCTAAAGCACCCGCAGCAAATAAAGCTTCCATCGTATATCCAAGCGCTTCTCCAGTCATATCATCTACTTGCGCTTCAAGTATATGTATCGTTTCTATCCGCTCTTCCGTACGTATAGTAGCTTGTTCATTGATCAATATCGCTCGAACTACATTCGGATGGGCAAAATTTTTCGTTCCCGCTCCGTAGCCAATCCGTTCCATCGTCCCTGCCGGAATTGTCCCGTAAGAAGTTGCTAAAGCTTTCACTATTCCCGCACCAGTCGGTGTTGTCAATTCTCCTTCAGCTGTAAACGCCGACAACGGTACACCACGCAATATTTCTGCTGTAGCAGGAGCTGGTACAGGATAAACACCATGAGCAATTTTGATGCGACCAGTTCCTACCGGTACTGGCGACACCATGATTTTGGCTACTCCCAAACTTTCTAGCGCCAAGCAAACACCGATAACATCAATAATCGAATCCATTGCACCCACTTCGTGAAAGTGTACTTCTGCTGGATCTACGCCATGGATTTTGCCTTCTGCCTCAGCGATTACAGTAAAAATAGCGACACTACGCTCTTTTACCCGCATTGGCATCGCCGATTGTTCGATCATAGCAATAATATCCGCTGCTTTACGATGATGGTGGTCATGATGATGATGATGACCGTGGTCATGCGGATGGCTATGTTTATGATCATGCTCATGGTGATGATGACCGTGATCATGCGGATGACTATGTTCGTGATCGTGGTCATGATGATGATGACCGTGATCATGCGGATGGCTATGTTCATGAGCGTGGTCATGATGGTGATGACCGTGATCATGCGGATGGCTATGTTCATGAGCGTGATCATGGTGATGATGACCGTGATCATGCGGATGGCTATGTTCATGAGCGTGGTCATAATGGTAATGATCGTGATCATGCGTATGGTTATGTTCATGTCCATGATCATCAAGCTGCAAGTTCAACCATAAGGAAGTTATGCCACGACGATCGACTTTGTCGAATGACATTTCGAAGTGATCCAGTGGCAATTGACGTAACTGCGTTACCACATAATCAACATCAGCCCCAATGTCTACTAAAGCTGCTAGTGTCATATCGCCGGCAATACCGGATATACAGTCCAAATAAAGTGTAGTTGCCGCCTTATTTTCTATCATTGTCGTTTTACTCATGCGCCTTCCTCCATTAATTGTAATATCATCGCCGCTTGATAGCCTGCCCCAAATCCGTTATCTATATTAACGACACTAACGCCAGCAGCACAAGAGGTCATCATCGCAAGCATCGTTGTAATTCCTTGTAAATTTGCACCATAGCCAATCGAAGTAGGTACAGCAATAACCGGACGACGTACTAATCCACCAACGACGCTGACTAGCGCTCCTTCCATCCCCGCAACGACAATAACGACACTAGCTGCTTGTATCCGCTCTTTTTGACTTAACAGTCGATCTAATCCTGCAACGCCAACATCATAAATGCGATCTACCGTTCCGCCCATCCACTCAATTGTTCCTGCTGCTTCTTCGGCAATTGGAATATCAGTCGTCCCTGCCGTCAGCACAGCTACTTTGCCTGGTAATGGAATAGATGACTTACCATAACTCAGCAACTTACTTGCTTCATTATAAATGGCATTCGGATATTGTTGCAGTAGTGGTGCTGCCATTTCCGGCTGTAGCCTTGTTACCAATGCACGCTCATGATGGGCTACCAATTTTGCAAAAATAAGCTCTACTTGCGGCAATGTTTTGTTCATCCCAAAAACGACTTCTGGATGCCCTGTCCGTCGCTCACGATCGGTATCGAGTTTACAAAATCCCAGATCATCAAAGTTATTCAAATTCTGCCCATTATTCTGCTGCTTCATCCGCCAGTCCTTTCCTGTTCTGTAAGCATTTGATTCATACTACCGCTACGGTATCCTAACAAATCAAGCGTTACATACAAAAAGCCTATTCGTTTTAATTGTTTCGTAATTGCTTCTGCTTGTTGAAGCACTACTGTCATCTCTTGCGGTTCCACTTCAATTCTGGCAATTTCGCCATGACTGCGTACACGTACTTGCTTCAGCCCATTTTGTCGCAAATAACGCTCCGCCTGCCCTACACGATCCAGTTTTTCAATCGTAATCGTTTCTCCATAAGCGATTCGTGACGAAAGACAAGCAAACGATGGTTTATCCCACGTTGGCAACTGAAATTGATGAGATAACGCCCGTATTTCTTCTTTGAACAACTCCGCCTCCTGCAACGGTCCACGCACGCCTTTTTCTTTGGCCGCTTTCATTCCCGGTCGATGTTCATTCATATCATCTGCAATTAATCCATATACAATATGCTTATAAGTGCCGTCCACTAAAAAAGGCTCCAAATGATCAAATAAACTTCGTTTGCAAAAGTAACAACGGTTCGAATCATTTTCTTTGTAACCAGGTATTTCTAGTTCCGATGTAGCAATAACTTGATGTTGTACTTTAAGCAGCTCTGCTAACCGTACAGCTTCCTGCAACTCCTCCGAAGGATACGTTTCCGAATCAGCCGTTACTGCTATTACTCGTTCCTTTCCTAACGTATCAATCGCTGCATGTAATAACAACGTACTATCTACTCCACCAGAAAAAGCAACTACGACGGACTCCATCTCACGAAGTATCGCTTGTAATCGGTCGTATTTCTCTTGCAATATTTGCTGTGCTACAGTAGTCATGAACGAACCTCCTATTCCCATTAAACTGATAAAGTTGTTTGCTGTAAAACAGTCATATGGGACATTGCATCTTTGAGCGAGTAATATAATTGCAAATAAGTCGGAAGTAACTGACGATAAATACGATGGTTATTACTATCCGGCTCATACGTTGTACCACTCATATTATCCCATATACATAACTTCCCTTGCTCATTGTTCATCGCATAGATTCCTAGCTGTGCTGCTCCAAGCCCCGAGCTTTCTACAACATCTGGTACAAATACAGCGACACCCAACATATCTGCCATCATTTGACACCACAACGGGGAACGTGCAAACCCGCCAGAAGCTCTAATTTGTTTTGCTACTGTTCCCTTTTCTTCCATCATGGATACAATCGCCAATAATTGAAATAAAACACCTTCTAACGCTGCCCGCATCATATGCTGCTTGGTATGAGCAAGCGTTAATCCGAACATAACACCTTTTGCTTCAGCATCCCAAAATGGTGCTCGTTCTCCCGACAATAGCGGCATAAATAATAATCCATCTGCTCCTGGTGAAATTTCCGATAATCGCGGTAATATTTCCGATAACGACTCCCCATTAAACCACTGCTCAGCTGCCCATTCAGCTACAATTGCCCCATTATTTGATGATCCACCAACTAGCCAATACCCTTCCGTCAATGCATAGCAAAACAATCTACCTTCTTCATCAAACGTCGGTTTATTCGTACATGCTCGCACAGCACTACTTGTGCCAATAGTAACAGCTACTACGCCATCTTCTAACGCACCAATGCCCAAATTAGCTAATACACCATCTTGCGCTCCTAGTACAAAAGGGGTGGTCGTACTCAAATGCATCTGCTCAGCAATCTCTTCTTTCAAGCCCGTTACTTTGAACGTTGTTGGAACAAGCGGTGGTAATTGCGCCATATTTAAACCCAGCCAATCTACTGCTTCCTTATCCCACTCTAGCTTTTCCAAGTTAAACATCCCTGTCGCACTAGCAATAGAATAATCCATCCACGGTGTACCAAACAACTGCAAAAAGATATATTCTTTAATACCGATAAATTGATGTGCTTCTGCAAATAATTGCGGCTCTTTTTCTTTGAGCCAAACTAGCTTCACAAGCGGTGACATCGGATGAATCGGCGTACCTGTCCGCTTATAAATATCTAGACCAATACCATGTTCCAGCATAGCTTTTGCTTGCTCAGCACTGCGCTGATCCGCCCATGTTATACTTGGTGTCAACGGCTGACCCGCTTCATCGATAGCAATTAAACTATGGTTCGCTGAACTAAACGTTACACAAAGTACATCATCCGCCTGCCAGTCCCCTTGTTCCATTACAGCAGCAATTGTCGTTACACATGCCTCATAAATTTGCTTAGGGTCCTGCTCTGCATATCCCGGTTTTGGCGTATAAAGTGGATACCGAACTGAGTGACTCGCAAGCACTTCTCCTTGCCCACTAACAGCAAGTGTCCGTGTACTAGTCGTTCCCAAATCAACAGCAAGAACTATTTTTTGTACTTCATTCATTTCAACAAATATCCTTCCTCATCAAAGTCCCATTCATATGGTCCTTCTATAATTTCTATTTTTTCGATCTGTTTTGCTTCTTCTATTAACGCTGCTGATATTTCAATCGTACCTAAATGAAGGGTATCACGAATACGAGCTAATTTACAGGTAGAATAATCTAAAATGTTACACGTTTTTACTGCTGCTTTAATAGCATCCATATCGTTTGCCAATGTCGTTGCTTGCTTCGTCGGCGCACAAACCGTTGATGTTAAACCATTAGCATACGTTCCTGGCCAATCCGTTTTACTTACTAAACGACTCGTTGTAAAGTCAGCTGTCCCTACCCCATTCGCGTTCCCTTTTGACTCTGGTGTCAAATCCAGTACGACCATTTTGTTCACTTCTGGACCACCGTGCGCATATGGCGTTGGGTAACGTCCAGTAACGTTAGGATCAGCACCATCACCACTAATATTTTTCCCAATATAATCAATGACAAGCACATCCAGCTCTGGAAACATAATTTGTGGCAAACGACTTTTCGCTTCCTTCAACAGCTCTATTTCACGTGCTTCCATTTCCTCTGTTCCTAGCACTTCAATCCGGCATATTTGATCATATGCATTTTCTACAATCGCTACACCAAAAACAATCGGCAGCTTTTCAATCATCACTTTTGCCATAGCTGGTACATTTTCTGCCATATATTTAAAGCCGAGCTGGTGACATGCTTCCGCACCTTTTTGTTTACCAAGCCCGATGGAAATCATTTTAAAAATACCGCTTTCAATCGGTCCGCGAAAAGCAGTATGCGGTTTGATTCGATTGATGACTACGATAGCATCTGCCTCTGTAGCAGCAATTTTATCACAATAAATTGGCAATCCGTTTGGTAAACGATCAAGCTCCACCACTTCCATTGATGATCGTACAGGGCAACCCATTCTTTCTTCATCAATCCCAAGATGCGCTAACACCTCTGTTTGCCCTTCCGCAGTAGCTCCACCATGACTTCCCATACAAGGAACAATAAACGGTTCGGCTCCCATCTTCTGTAGCTGCTCGATTACTGTTTTCGTAAGCTCATCAATTCTCGAAATACCGCGGCTACCAACAGCTACCGCCACACGTTGCCCAGCAGTAATACTAGTAACCGCCTGATGCGTTTCCATTTGCTCTACCAATACCGCTAACGGATCTGGTAAGATGGTTGCATCAAACGTTTGTTTAATTGTATACATTTTCGGAAGGGGAATATGCTCCACCAATTTTTTTAAAATATCTGTCATTATTTATCACTCCTACATTATTTTTTACTACAGGAGAACGGTTGTTTTTATGTTTTTAACAACGTTGTTAATGTCATCTTAGCGAAAAGCTCATCTGCTGTCCAGTTTTTTAAACGAGAAACTTTTTGTTTGAGGAATTTACTTATCACATAATAAACACTCATATAAACAACAGCTTTCCTTTCCCGCATTACTGTACTATTATTAGTATAACTTCGTTCGATCAATGACATAAATTAAGCTAGCTTACAATAATTTCGTAACTGAGAAAATTCAAACATACGGTTAGCCTTATTATAACAAAGTTCGTTGTTTTTTTACTAGATATTGTCTGGAGGTTCATCATGGTAACAATAAAAGATATTGCTGAAGAAGCAGGGGTAAGTTTCTCCACTGTCTCCAAAGCATTACGCAACAGTCCGCTCGTCAAAGATAAAACCAAAAAGCACATTTTACAAATTGCCGAGCAGCTCGGGTATCAGCCTAACATAGCTGCCCGCAGTCTCGTCTCCAAAAAAAGCGGAGCTATCGGTGTCGTTTGGCCTTCCGTAGAAAGAGCAGCTCTTTCCTCATTATTAACAGCACTGAATGACACGCTAGAAGCAGCCGGTTATACCGTATTGCTTTCTATAAGTAATATTGAAGCGGCGCTAGCTACATTCTATCGCTTTCAAGTCGATGCGATTATCGTTTTTGGCGATGAAGTAAGTCATCAATTAATGGAGAGTGTTACACCGCCTAATACACCGATCATTACATACGGTGCTGCCGATTTTTCGGCATGGTCTACCGTTGATGTCAGACGAGAGCAATCGATCCGTCTAGCATTGCAACATTTAACAGCACTCGGTCATCAGAACATTGCCTATATTGGAGCATTGGAAGTAGCAGACCCACTGCAAACCGTTAAAGTGGATGCTTTCCAAGAAGAAGCAACAAAGCTAGCGCTTCCTCTTCATTCTCATTCCATCGTGCCTATTACTGGGCTACAAACCTATGATGGCTATGTAGCAATGAAGCAACTACTTGCAAGTCCGCATCAACCAACAGCTGTTATTAGTGGCGGGATCGATCTCACTCGTGGTATTCTTCGTGCTACATCCGAAGCTAATCTACTTGTGCCCAATGATCTTTCAATCGTAAGCTATGATAATATTCCGCAAATGGAAGAATTCGAAGTTCCGATGACAGTCGTTGGCGTTGCTATTTCTACTATTGCCAAGGCGATAACAAATACCGTCAATGCACTAGTGGCAGCACCAAAGCAACATACAACTGTACACCTAGAACCAGAACTAGTTATCCGTACTTCCACTAGTGTTCCAAAAAAACAATAACACAGCTACAATTATACAGTTGTTGTTTCTATCTATTAATTATCATCCACGCTGTAGTTGAGCAATGGTTACCACTCGTGTACATACTAGCTGTAGCAACGCTTCATCGTGGCTAATGACAACAATTGTCATTTGACGCTCCTCGGCAATAGTTAGCACTTGTCGCCATAGTTGGGCTTGCGTAATAACATCCAGCATTGCTGTCATCTCATCCGCAATTAGTAGCTTTGTTTGCGGATGAAGCGCCCTGGCTATATTTATCCGTTGCAACTGCCCACCAGACAACTCATGTGGCCATCGTTCTAACCATTCCGGTTCTATGCCAAGTTTTGTTAACGTAGCGGCATCCGGCTCCCAACTCTCTGCCAATGAATCACACAATCGTAGTTGTGGATTAAACGCCTTTTCTGGATGCTGTAAAATAAGCTGTACTGGATGAGATTTCCGCCCTTTTTCCATATCACTATGTAATGTAATGTTCCCAGTTTGTACTTTTATATGACCGGCAAGCAATCGTGCAAGTGTACTTTTTCCGCTGCCACTCACTCCACTTAAACCGATAATTTCTCCTTGATAAATGGTAAGCTGTACATCTTTTAGCACCGATTGCTTTTTTTCATACTGATAGCTTAAATGTTCCACCTGTACTAATTTATTGGCAATAATGCTATGCTCACTACATTCTTTATTTGCTTGGATTTGTACTTTGTCTTGGACTTGCTCTTTCGCTTGATGCCAGCGCTGTTGCTGCAAAAGCTCATTTTGTGGCAGTGATGCCCATAACTGTTTCGTATACGGATGTTTTAATTGCTCTCCAAGACCTGCAAAAGCACTTCCACTGACGGTCTCCACCATCATTCCTTCATGAAGCACCACCACTCGATCGGCAATTGCTGCTACCGCTTCCAAGTGATGAGTAATCATCAGTACTGCTGTTCCTTGTTGTGCCAGCTGCACTAACCGATCGAGAACTGTTTGCACAGCTATAGCGTCCAGACCCGGGGTTAATTCATCTGCAATAATCAGTTTAGGTGGAGGTGTTGTTACGGTAGCCATAAAAACTTTGCGCATCATTCCACCGGATAGTTGAAAAGGATATAGTTTCGCAGACGCTACGTCAACTTCTTGTAGCTGTACTTTGCTGAGCTGCTGCTCTACTGTCATTAGCGGATTCAAATACGAAGTCGATTGTGGAACAAATCGGATGGCTTGCCCACGCAAACGCTGCCACTCCGCTTCATGTAACAATTTTCCTTCATAACGAATCTCGCCACTACAAATAGCATTATGCGGAAGTAAACCGATAATAGCATGAGCAAGCAAGCTTTTTCCCGCTCCACTTGCTCCTATCAGAGCAACGATTTCCCCCGCATTCACTTGCAAATCTAATCCTTTTACTACGGGTACGATCTCTTGTTTAAACATAGAACGATAACGTTGAAAAGCAATCGTTAATTGATGAACATTAAGCAAAATAATCTATCCCTCCCCTTCACTTTTGCGATTGTCTAGCTTGTAATAACACTCTACTGGCTTCTCCCAAACGATCAAATGAACGGACGACCAGTAATAATAGAGCGCCAGGAAATACAGCTAACCACCAATGACCAGTAGTCAAATAACGCATTGCTTCCGATAAAATAATACCAATCGCTGGTTGATGAGGGGATAAACCTAACCCAAGAAAAGTTAATGCCGCTTCATGCAAAATAGCATGTGGAAATAACAATATAAAGCCAGTAATGATCTGTGGAATGACATGAGGCAGCACATGTTTTCTTGCTATCCACCATCTACTACGCCCAAATTGCTTAGCCAATACAATATAATCAGCCGTCATTGCTTGCATCGCTTCCGCTCTAATAATCCGTGCTAATCCTGCCCAGTGTGTCACCATGATACCAATTACAATACCCTTCATCCCACCGCCGCACACAAAAGATATTAAAATTAATAACACGAGATGTGGTACACTCATAAGTAAATTAATGATACTTGTAATGAATCGATCTACTACTTGATTGGAAACAGCAGCAACTAAACCCATAACAACGGCAATAACAGTACTAATCGTAGCGCCGAGCAAACCAACTTGTATACTTAATCCAAGCCCTTTTAACGTTCTAATTAGCATATCTCTCCCAAGCCAATCCGTCCCAAATAAATATGCCCATGATGGTGCAACATTACGCACGGTCAAATTAGTCATTGTCGATTGATCCGGAAGAAGTACACTGACAACTAATATAGTAAGCAGTAATATAGCTGTTGCTCCTGTCCAAACGACTGCTTTTCTCCTTCCGTTCCAATAAGACGCAACAATCGTCTTCCTATTCATCCTTTGCCTCCTTGCCGCAACAGACGAATACGTGGATCAACCAAACCGTACAATAAGTCTGCCATCGTGTTACCAACGAATACGAATACAGTAGAAAAAATAACGAGCCCTAATAGTAAAGGTACATCGCCGCGTAATGCTGCTTCAATCGTTGCTTGCCCCAACCCGGGATAGGAAAATACTTGCTCCACCAATATAGCACCGCCAAACAATTCACCAAACGATGCAAATTGAACCGTCAGTGCAGGCAATAACGCATTCCGCCATATATGACGGCGGTACAACGTTATTCCCCGTTCCCCTTTCGCTCGTGCGTATAACACAAAATCACTATCTAAAATGTCAATCATCTTCTGCCTCGTATGCAAAGCAAGCGGGGCAATGCCAGCAATCGCAAGCGTTGCGCTAGGCAACAACATATGATAGATTTTATCCCACACCGTAATATTACTAGCCAAAACGCCTGCCGGTGCAGCCAAACCAATCGGAAATAAACCTAGCCATACAGCGCCCACAAGTAGCATTAACAATGCTACCCAAAAGAGCGGAGCCGAAGCTAACGTATAGCATATCGTTCGTAATATCCGATCTAACCATTTATCCCGCTGCATCGCCGCAATAGAACCGATCATAAAGCCCACTATACCAGCTATCACCCAGCTACTAATCATCAAGGCTACAGAACTCACGAATCGTTCGCCGATGACTTCTGTTACCGGCAGTCGATAAATCGTTGACGTTCCCAAATCTCCTTGAAGAAAAGCAGCCGACCATTTGCCAAATTGAATAAGTGGCGGTTCATCCCAGCCCCAATAAGCAGCAATCGCCGCCCGTTGTTCTGGACCAACGCGCATCATATCCGCTCCGATATACGATTGGACTGGATCAATCGGTGACAATTGAATTAATATATACGTAATAACAATCGTTGCAATTAGCAGTAACACTAATCTTAAAGCCTGTTCTCCAGCCCATTTCAACCAATATATCATCTTAATTGTCTACCCATTTCCATTGATCAATATTATCGGTAACTGGCCAACCATGCCCATGCGGTTGAATTCGTTGCTGACCAATAGCAAGCTTTTCATCCACCAAATACAAATGTTGCAAGTTAACTAACCAAGCCCACGGTGCATCACCATTCGCACTTAATCCGGTGCTACCATCCCATTGCGCTTTTTGCCAGTAAGGTAACGCCGCTTCTTCACTAGCAGCCATCAACGCTTTCTCCATCCAACGATCGACTTGCTCGTTACTGTAATGACCGGTATTAAAAAAGTCTACACCAGCGTAGCTACTACTATAAATATGGTAAGTTTCGAGCGGATCATGACTGCCCCAGCCCATCATCATCGCATCCGTATACTTATGCTGTTCCATCATCTCCCAGCTTTTCCCTTCCACTACTATATCAATACCAATCGCCCGCACCATATCTGCTACTGCTAACGATAAAGATTGACGTGTAACATCGCTTGCAGGATAAACTAGCGTAAAACGAGCCGCTACGCCTTCTTTTTCCACAATCCCGTCACCATCACTATCTTGCCAACCATGTTCAGCTAACAGTCGTTTTGCTTCCTCTACTTGTCCATCGGCAAATGCAGTCTCCGGATTACCCCAAGGTAAACCATCGACATTAGAATAAGCAGGCGTTCCATATCCATCCAATACACCATCTACTAAAACTTGTCTATCTACTGCCAAATTAATTGCTTTTCTTATAGCCAAATCATTCGTTACATCGTTGCCAATCGTCACTTCGTTTTTCTGTTGGACAGCTGTGTATGGAAATACAATGCCTCGGTTATCTACCGTATTTAATTTTTCCAAACGCATACCAGCTACTTGCTGCTCACTAAATGAAGTCGGAATATAAGCCATATCTGCTACCCCTGTTTGTGCTGCGACAAAAGCAGCATCCGCTTGCAAAAACAAAAATGTCAAATGTTGAAAATACGGTTTGTTACCATAATAATATGGATTAGCCGCTACAATTAGCTGCTGGCCTTTATCCCACTGTACAAACGTAAAGGGACCTGATCCTACCGGTTGTTGACTGTAAGTTTCATTATAAAGATGCTTCGGTACAATTCCTAATGTCACTAATACATATTGAAAAGACGATTGCGGTTGCTCCAAATAGAATACAACTTCATTATCACCTATCGCCTCCACGTTGGTTAAATTAGTAAGATCGATAGTTGATCCACTACGCTTTGCCATCTCAAATGTAAACTGTACATCTTCCGCTTGCAGCTGCTCTCCATCCGAAAATAACACATCATCACGTATCGTAACGGTCCATTTGCGCCCATCATCACTCACTTGAAAAGAAGTAGCCAAATCATTTACTATTTTCAAATCGTTATCCCGTTTAAACAACGTACTTTGAAACAAAGGAGAACCGTACATTCCCCAGCCCGTAATCGGATCAAATCCACTTTCTGGCTCTGAACCAATTGCTAATACTAACGAATCTTTTGAATCCGCTGTATTTACTCCTTGTCCTTGCCTGTCTTTGTGTTGCTTTGCTGCTTCATTCGCTGCGTCTTTCGATTGTCCGCCACAAGCGCTAAGCATCACTATAACAACTAGACAACTCATAAATATCTTCCAAAAATAACGATTACTAGTCTGCTTTAAAGTATTCATTACATTCTAATCTCCATTCATCGTTACTTAACAACGTTGTTAAAATGAGATGCTTACAAAAAAAATGCATTTGTATCGCATCTTTTCCATAAGCTGTTATCACTTTTACACTGTTTAATATTTTAATTATTCCGCATCTTTCAACGCCTGCAAACCTAACGCTAATGATCCACATAAACCAGCGTTATCTCCTAAACCTGGAGCAGTAATATATTGCGCAATCTGATCAGTTATCAATGATGATTGAACATAACCGTTTAAGTTTTTTTGGACTTGTTTGTGAATAAGCGGAAATAACTGATGCTGCTTCATCACTCCGCCGCCCAAAATAATTTTTTTCGGGGATAGCATTAAAATGGTAGCCGACAACGCTTGACCAATATAGAAGGCTTCTATTTCCCAAGCGGGATGATCTACTGGTAATTCTGCTCCTTTTACATTCCAACGCTTTTCAAGTGCAGGTCCAGCTGCCATTCCTTCCAAACAATCGCCATGATAAGGGCATACGCCAGCAAATGAATCTTCTGGATGACGACGTGTCAATACATGACCACCTTCTGGATGTAGCATGCCGTGAATTAATTTTCCTTCTGCATAAACTCCGACTCCTACACCAGTTCCAATCGTATAATAGACACAGCTATCTAGTCCCTTTGCCGCTCCCCAAGTTGCTTCACCAAGAGCTGCCGCATTTACATCTGTATCAAATCCAAATGGAACAGAAAACGCTTGTTGCAATCTACCAAGGAAAGGATAGTTTGCCCAGCCTGGCTTGGGCGTTGTCGTTACGTGACCGTACGTTTTACTTTGTTTATCTATATCAATTGGACCGAATGTCCCGATACCAATCGCCGCAATATCTTCTCCAGCAAAAAAATCAATCACTTGCGCCAATGTTTCTTCCGGTTGTTCGGTTGGAAAACTAATTCTTTTTTCAATTTCACCAAACTCGTTACCAATTCCACATACAAATTTTGTACCGCCTGCCTCTACAGCACCAATTCTCATTATACTTCCCCCTGCTTATCCATTAAATTAGGTTTGATTACATCTATTATAGCTATTCCATTTGCTTTTTCCTACACCAACAACTGGAATTAAAACTGTCCATTATGTAGCGTGCCCCTTTTACGAATAACAATGATATATCCTTTCAATAATAAAATGTATCGCTTTTCACCCTTTAGTCATAGAACATTAGTCACACTTTTTGGGTTTTTATAGTATAATTGAAGGAATACTTGCAAACCGAGGAGATGGAGTTAATGAAAATAAGCCTGATTCACAAATTGGTTTTTGGCATTTTTATTGTTTCTGCTGTCACATATAGTACAAGCGCTTTCTTTATTTTTGTTTTGAAGCCTTATTTGGCACCTAATATGAAGGACTGGCTATATATGAGTGGCGTGCTTGTGCTCGGATTAATGTGGTCATGTTTTCTCGGTTGGCTTGCAGCACTTTATATTATCAAACCATTAAAAAAACTAACGGTAACTGCTAATGAAGTAGCCAATGGTAATTTATCAGTAGTTATGCCAGAACACCGATCCACGGATGAAATTGGACAACTTCACCTTTCTTTTCATGTGATGCTTACTAATTTAAGACAAATGATTAGTGATGTATCGAGCAGCGTCGCTGTTACAGAACAAAGTGCTGATACGTTAGGTACTGCTATCGTACAAGCAGCAGAACAGATTGAAACCATTTCTATTACAATTGAACAAATGGCAGACGGAGCTACAGCTCAGGCAAGTGCCGCCCAACAAATACTGGCTTCTGCTGAATTATCTTCGAGTACGGCAACAATGATGAACAACGAAGCTGATGAAGCTAGCATTACTGCCAAAGCGATGGTTCATACGATTACAGACAGTATGGCACAGGTGAGTACATTAGTAGATGGAATGGTAGAAATTTCGCATATGAGTGAACAAACGATGCTCATCGTTGATAAGTTACAGCAACAAGCATCAGAAATCGGAAAAATATCACAATTAGTTGGAGAAATAGCTAATCAAACGCAGTTGTTGGCATTGAACGCTTCTATTGAAGCCGCACATGCGGGAGAGCAAGGGCAAGGATTTGCCGTAGTTGCCCAACATATTCGTAAACTTGCCACCGATTGCGCTTCCGCTAATGATCAGATTCAACAACTAGTACAATTGATGCAACAACAAACGAATACTGTTGTATCAGAAACGGATAAGCAGGTACAGCTCATTCGAGAAGAAACGGCTGCTGGAGAAAAGACGAGACAATCACTCGCAGAAGTAACGATTGCCGCTGATCAAACGACTACAGCGCTGCAACACATCGTTGATCATATCGCCATCTCTGTGAGCCAAGTTCATCAATCTTTTGCCATGTCCAAAGAGATGGCGGAGACAGCGATGAATATTTCTAATGGAGCTAGTCGAATTTCCAGCGCTGCGCAAGAGCAAACAGCTGTTATGCAAGAAATAGCTGCTTCCTCTCAAGTGTTAACTTCCGAAGCTCATGAATTAAAAAATAAAACAGTTGTGTTCCGATTATAATATCGAGACCGATATACCAAAAAAACCAGCGATGCAATGGCAACGTATAGAGCGAACAACTCGCCTCTATGCTATCCATGTACACTGCTGGTTTTTTCATTTACTTCCTACTTTTTGTACTGTTCGTACTACTCCACATAAATGGGAGACAAATAAGCACATTGCCCATTGTTTTGTTCCACTTCAACATGATACACGTCACACTCATCCTCTTGCTGCTCATCTACGAATTTCCCCGTATAAGTATATCGATAAGCTGGTATAGCAGGATGAATAACGACTGCTTCTGAATTGTAAGCATATTTATGCTTCGTTACATTGCCTTGTAGCAATTCACCAATAGTTGTAGTGATGACAATTCCATTAGCTTGTAGCTCAAGCTTTGTCTGCTCGTTACCAGCTATTTCTAAAATTACTCCCGCAGTAAGTGGATGTAACGTTGTCGGATTTTTTACAGTTGTACATGACCACGATACTTGTTGGTCTGTTTGCTCGTGAACAGCATTACTTAATGCGTTAATATTTGGGTCTGCTTTCAACTCAGGTGTCGGTGCTAATACACTTCTACCACGGAAACAAGACTCGACCGACTGCAATTGTCCATTGTTAATCTGCACTTGTGCATCCCACTTATAACCGACTTGATCTCCGCCCCAGCCCATTTCAACCCGTACTTTGTACGTCGTATTTGCTACGGCATCTGCCGACTTTTGCTGCAAATCAAACGCAGTAACTTGCCGCCATGGGCGTAAGTTTTTGAATATCGTTATTTTTTCAATTTGATCGCAAGCCGTAACATCTACCGCAATTTCCCGTTTAGTAGTTGCCGCGACGGTACTTCCCATCGGAGCATCATTAAGTGTAAAGCGACAATCAATTTTATCGCCTGTTACAGCATACGTCCGGCGTGCTAATATAGCTTCCCAAATTCCCTCTCTTGTTTTTTCCGTAGCAACTACTGCCATTTTGCCATCGCCATAAGAGCCTGGATACCCTGCATGATGATCTGTTGAACCGACAAATCCGACTTTTAATTTACGAGCAATGGCTGCATATACCGTACTACGTGAATCTCGAGGTCCCATATCATGGTAGTAAGGTAGTTTGCTATTAACGGACAACCCACATCCATGTTTGGAAACTACTTCAACAATTGGGCTTATATCTGGATTGAAATTATCCCAGTTTCCACCACGATATCCTGGCGTATACCCGACATGGTGAGGAACTGCAATGACACGGCGGGGACGCAACTGATTAATAATATCGAGCGGCGTTTCTCCTTTTACAATCGGAAAATCATCATCTGGTGTAATATAATGATGGTCACCATAAGCGCTGGAATGCGCTTCGTATCCTTGGAACGTAACAAATTCATGATCGACATTATAACTTTTTACAACGGCGCGCACTTCATCCCAATGTTTCTCCAATTTCGCAAACCCTTCGGTATGAAAGTCAACTAAATATTCTAATGGCGCTTTTCGATCCGGCATATCATACCATGAGGCGTGACCAGTAATCGATACAAAATCTAGTTGCTCTTTTGCAGTCTTTAACGCATTTTCCAAGCTACCGAATCCATAACTAATGCCACAGTGATTATGAATGTCTCCCCAATACGTTTTCATCCGTCAATCAGCTCCTATATTGTTATAATGATCATCCGAAACAAGTGTAAACAAATAAATGAAACTAGCTTAATTAGTTTATATACTAATGAAAGTTACAAAAAATAATTTATAAAAACAAAAAAAAGAACTAACTTAGTTTAAATATACACTAAAGTAGTTCTTTTTTACAAGTATTAATTTATATATAGATGAGCAAATGTTACTGATCGGTCGAGTGCATAAGTAATAGCGCCAAGCGGCCCGCCCTCTTGATCCAATTGCCCTCGTTTTACAGTCACCCGATCTGCAAGCTGTACCATCGCTCGTTGTCGCATCACTTTTTCAGCGGCTTGTATATAAAGCGGACATTCACTTGCTATAGATCCACCGATAATAATACTATCTGGATTCAAAATGTTGACCATATTGGCTAGAGTAACACCAACATACGTAGCCGCACGTTCGATCACTTCGCTTGCTAGTGCGTCCCCTTCATTTCCCGCTTTACAAATGGTTGGCATATCTAGTAGCTCTACATCCGTCCTCGCATAAGATTGAAGTACTGACTCTACCCCTTGGCGCACCCAGTATCTGGCATCTTGTTCCATAGCTGTTGTCGAAGCTACCATCTGTAAGCACCCTTTATTTCCACAGGCACACAGTGGTCCATCCAATAAAATAGTAGTATGACCAATTTCACCAGCACCACCCGAAACGCCTTGCACAAGCTCTCGATTAATATACAAACCAGCACCGATTCCACTATCTACACCAATGTAAATAATAGTTTCATGCTGCTCTCCAGCTCCAAAGCGACATTCTGATAAACCACGTGCATGGCTTCGATTAACGATGACAATTGTCCAACCAAGCTGCTCTTGCAGCAACTTCGCTAGCGGCACTTGTTGCCAGCCGAGTACAGCAGAACTACGGACAATTCCCGCCGCCGTATCTACTACGCCAGTAATACCGACACCTAAAATCGGAATAATAGGGCAAGATAATTGCTTCGTTACCTTATCCACCTGTTCCCTAATTTTTTGGACGATGAAAGCTGGATCTACTGCCGTTAAAGATAATTGCGTAGAGCAATATACTTTGCCCCGCAAATCGAACGCGGTAACTATTATTTCATTATTGTTTACATCCACGCCGATGACAGCATACGAATCATGCGTGAGATTTAATTTTGTCGCAGGTCTGCCACCGGTAGATGGCATAACCTCCAACTCTTCAACTAATCCTAGCTCCAGCAATTCATTGACGGCAATAGATATCGTCGCTTTACTCAATTGCGTAATCGCAGCTAATTCAATTCGAGTTATCGCACCATGCTTTCTTAACATTTGGATAATCGTTGTTTTGCTACCTTTTTGATCCGAATACTTTTTCATTTTGTTCACACTTTCTTCTTATCTCGTTAAGCGCAAAATAATAACAACTGCTTCCGCTCTTGTTGTCGATGCATCTGCCGCAAAGTAGTTACCTGATCGTCCAGCGATCAGTTTATGATCCGCCGCTGTTTTGGCATACGGCTTCACCCATGCTGGAATAAGATGATTGTCCAAAAAAGAAGTGGAAACTGTAGTAGCTCCCGTGTCAACTGTCAGTTGTAATGCTCGCACTGCCATCGCTGTCACTTCTGCTCGATTGACTAAAGCTTTTGGACGAAAGTAACCATCATTATAACCAGAAATGATACCAGCACCGATAGCACGCTCTACTGCATCAAGGGACCATTTACCAATAGTCACACTATCTTTAAACGGAAGTGCTGCATTCGCTGCATCAATCTGTAGCGCTCGAACTAACATCACGGCGAACTCTTCCCGCGTAATCGCTTTGTTCGGCTGGAACGTACCATCATCGTAGCCAGAAACCATACAACGAGCAACCGCTTGTTCTATCTGCGCTTTTGCCCAATGTTTGCCTATATCAGTAAAGTTGGCTGCTTCACATTGATTCGGCTGCGGTTTCGTTCCCGGCACTTCGGGAGTTGTCGGTGTCGGACTAGGAGTCGGTTTTGGCGATACCGTCCCTCCTGTTTTCTCTACAGCAAATACGGCATACTTCGTCAATTCGTTCACGTCCGCTACCATAAAGCTGTCATTTTCTCGTTTCGCGCCTTCTACCCGTTCATACTGTTTCTTACTATTATTATAACGATATAATGCTGCTTCCTCGCTAGCTAACAGTTTAGACGGCTCAAAACTAATCCGTAGCTGCAACGGTTTTGCTAAGCGAGTGCTACTATCTTTGGAAATTTCATATACACCGCTTAGTAACGTCAACTTCGGTAACTCTGCATAAGTATAATTAAATAATTGCTCCAATTGTAGACGAAAAGCTTGCTTGGCAGTGCCAACTGCTACAACTACTAAAGCTTTGCTATCCAAATTAACGATTCCGCCTTGTCCCGCTTCAATATAGGTAGAAACCGTTTGTTGCTTATATTTGCCAGCTTCTATCTGCACCGTACTAGCTTTGTCCCATTTACTTTCAACATGCATCCGATTA
Source organism: Paenibacillus yanchengensis (assembly GCF_042684845.1). Taxonomy (NCBI): domain Bacteria; kingdom Bacillati; phylum Bacillota; class Bacilli; order Caryophanales; family Paenibacillaceae; genus Paenibacillus; species Paenibacillus yanchengensis. The sequence goes on from NZ_JBHUMH010000058.1 coordinate 87,962, forward strand.
ACAGCCGTTACCGCATACTGATACGTTTGTCCCGCTACTGCTGTACGATCTACATAAGATAATTGACTTGAGCCAGCAGGTTTTCGAACGGTAGCAATCAGTTGTGTAGCATCTTGTTGATTTAACTTTTGTTTGCCCGTTGATCGATAGATAACGTAATAAGCTGAAGAAGCATCTTGATCCTTCCAACTAAGCTGCACTCCTTCATATAATGTCTCTGCCGTCAGTGTCGATACAGGTAGCTTATTATCTTTGGAAAAAGCAGACAGCGGTGGAATCAATGCTCCATACTGATACCGATCTTGCACTTGTTTCCGCAAATGTGGTTTCGCAAGCAGATCACGTGTTGTAAACTGGATACTACCTTGCACTTCTTTAAATTTTAAATTATAAATCATTTGTTTTATTATTTCATTCGGATCCGTAAAATTTTCATTTTCATCTACTTTATAAGCAGCATGACCGATATATAATTGCGTTTTCGATTTGGTTGTCCGAATTGTATCACTCCACCACTTAACTAACTCTTCATAAGGAGCTGGTTTAAAGCCAAAGTTCCAATAAATTTGTGGAGCGACATAATCGATCCAGTCATTAGCTACCCATTTCCTTATATCAGCATGTAAATTATCATAGCTAGGCTGCCCCGCTGTTGTATTCGAACCTTTCGGATCATCGGCTTTATTACGCCATACCCCAAAAGGACTTATTCCAAATTTTACAAACTTTTTCGTCGCTTTTATTTCTTTACTTAACCGCTCGATTAATGTATCTACATTATCACGACGCCATGCGTTAATATTTTGCCCATAAGCTTTTTTTCCAAACTTCTCAAAAGTCGCTTGGTCAGGATAGTTCATGCCATCAAAACGGTTCGGATAAAAGTAATCATCAAAGTGAACACCGTCAATATCGTAATTTTTGACTACTTCCATGACCGATTTCGAAATATAATCCACAACTTCTGGTTGACCTGGATCAAAATATAGTTTTCCTTTATACTCCATCACCCAATCCGGTTGTTTCCGAGCGATATGATCGGCTGATAATTCCATCGTTTTATTGTTCGTACTAACGCGATATGGATTGAACCAAGCATGAAATTCCATATTACGCTTATGTGTTTCTTCGATCATAAAGGCTAATGGATCATATCCTGGATGCTTTCCTTGCACCCCTGTCAACCAATGGGACCACGGTGCATACGCCGAAGGATAAAAAGCATCCGCTGTCGGTTTAATTTGCATAACAATTGCATTCATTCCAAGTGATTGATGAAAATCTAACAAATCGATAAATTGCTGTTGCTGTTCTGTTGGATCATTCGTTTTTGGCCAGTCAATTCGTTCTACCGTCGCAATCCACGCTGCTCTAAACTCTTGCTTGGGCGGATTAAAATCAAACGTTTTGTCTGGCTTAGCCACGATATCTTTATCCTTACTATAGTAAGCAGTCAATTGATCAAAGTAAATCGTACCATCCGTTTTGGCTGCTTGTTTCGTTTGTACCGTGTAAATGCGACGTAATTGTATCGGCTCCTTTATAGTAGAAGGAACATCAAAAATGATTTGCTTCCACCCCGTCCAGTTAAACCCACTATTACTCGTTAAATCAACGATTTTTCCATTGTTAAATTCTGCTCTGAGCCAATGCTTATTGTTGCCATCACCGTACACCCAAATACCAAGCTTCGTCGGCTTGCCTTCTAATTGTAAATAACTTTTTTGCGTAGCATCATTCCAAAAATTCAAGTATGCGGCAGAGCTACCCGTTTGATATGGTGAAAACTGATAAGTTAACTGCGCAGAGGAATTGCCAAATACAACTGGCGCTGGTGACTTCGCATATTGAAGTGTCGTACTCGCTTGAATCGGATCGATAGAACTAATAAATCCCGTTCCTTCAAACTCCTCCACTACTTTTTCCGTTAAACCAGCAACCGATGCAGTGGTACTCGCATTCGCTATTAATGGATAATCTCCCGGTTTAAAAGTTAACATGAGCAACATACTAACAAGCGACAATATTCCTACAGATACCTTGATTGTTTTTCGCATGATTGTTTTAAGGCTCCCCCTATAATTAGTCTTCTATAATACAGACTCCTTATCGAGCTGGAAAGTTTCGCTTATTCTTTACAATGTGATATTTATATCTAGGAAATAGCTACTGTTTTCAACATTGTCATAATCAATGGAACGCTAGTTTTTTATTTTAAGCTATAATAGGATGAGATAATATTGTATGTTCATCATTTCTGTAGGGGGTATATCATGCTTCGTCATCCAATCGGCCTGCTTCGTGCTACGGGCTTACTTGATGGTATTTCATTACTTGTTTTACTGCTGATTGCTATGCCGCTCAAATATTGGGCAGGAATAGATATGGCTGTACGAGTAGTTGGTAGTTTACATGGCATCATATTCGTTTGTTACGCCGTTGCTATTATGTATGCGGCCATCCGTATTCAATGGAATATATTATGGTCAGTCGTTGCTTTTGTCGCAGCTTTTATTCCGTTTGGTAACTTCATTTTGGATCGTAGATTAAAAAAAGAACAACCGAATTATGAAGTGAAACCGTTCAATACTACTTATTTAATTTATTGTGTCGTCTTCTTTTCCTTTTTCGATCTGTTTTCACAGTTACCAGTGATGAGTACTTTCGCAGAATCCGTTGGCGCATCATCATTTGTTGCCGGGCTTGCCGTAGGGATGTACTCCTTTTCCAATACGTTTGGTAACATATTATCGGGCGTATTATCTGACAAACGTAATCCGTTTTCCATTTTATTGTCCGGTTTAATATTGACTAGCGGCGCGTTAGCGCTATACGGTTTAATTGATAATACAACCATTTTACTTATCGTTCGCTTCATTCATGGTTTCGTAGGCGGCTTAATCGTTCCAGCTGCATTTACTTTCTTAGCCAACAATTCGGACGGACAAAAGCGTGGCAAAAAAGGCGCCATTTCTGGAGCATTTGTCGGTATCGCAGCTATTATAGGTCCAGCATTTAGTGGCATTATGGCTAGTCGTACTAGCGTTCCATCTGTTTTTGGAGTAGTCGCTATTGTCGGTATTTTAATTACAGTACTTGTTTATTTCGCCTTAAAATCAAAAGCGACAGCTTCAGCTACACCAAAAGAAAAAGCAGGTTATGTTCCACTCGCTACTTTTTTCAAAAACAAAGGAATTGTAACAGCTTATAGTGGTGCTTTTTTCTTAATGTTCTCGCAAGGCTGTCTAGCCTATCTGTTACCACTTCATGTACAATCACTAGGATTTGACTCTCGTTTGAGCGGCTATTTGATGAGTACATTTGGCGTAGTTGCAGTACTTGTCTTTCTATTACCAACGAATCGTATTTTCGATCGTGTACAACCACTATATACGTTATCGCTTGGTATTTTTCTAATGGGCTTCGGGCAACTATTTGTGAGTCAAGGTAATTCGACTTCCGTACTTTATGCAGCATTAGCTTGTTATGGCATTGGATTCGCATTATTATTTCCGTCCCTTAACTCCGTGCTTATTGATGCAACTAATGAAAAAATTCGCGGTAAAGCTTATGGCTACTTTTATGCCTTCTTCTCTCTAGGAGTAGTAGCCGGTTCTTCCTTAATCTCGGCTTTGCCAACAGGTGTCATTGGTGGATTTATCGTTACTGGCATTATTCTAATTTCTTATTCGATATTCGCCCTTATTTTTACACGTTCGCAACAAGTGCAGGCAAAACAATCGCAATTTTAAATAGTGCTCAAATTAAAAAACAGTACGCTGTAAAATGGACTTTTTAAGTTCCTCTTTTGCAGCGTACTGTTTTTTGAATAGAGATCACATTATCCCGCCTATTGTCCAGTCTCTCCCCGCCTTTAGGCTAGTAACAAATACAGCCCCCAGTCGGTTATGTTTCACAGCGATCAACGGTACAATATATGTATACTCATGAAGGCGGAGGAACAAAAAATGAAAAAACTATATCGATCAGTAACAGATAAAAAATTAACTGGCTTATGTGGTGGAGTAGGTGAATATTTCAATTTAGACCCAACAGTCATTCGAGTAATTACATTGATTTTAACATTCTTCAGTGTCGGTACTGTTCTTTTTATTTACTTGCTTGCTTCGATCTTTATTCCAAAATCACCTTACAGTCATATAAACGATCCTTCTAGTTATCACTATCGATAATATAGTTACATCCATTACAAATTTATATAGAAAAGAGTGAAGAAACGAATGGGAATATTAAAAAGATTAATGACGATGTCTAAAGCTGCTGCGCATGAAACACTGGATAAATTAGAAAATCCAACGATGATGATGAACCACTATATTCGTGATCTCGAAGAGCAAATAAACAAAGCTGAGGAAACAATCTACTCACAGCAAGTAAAACTTCGTGTTCTGGCTAGACGTACAGAAGATTTGCAGCAACAAGTTGCTCTTTATGAACAAAAAGCTGAGCAAGCAATCGCTGAAGGGCGAGACGAAGAAGCTCGCGTAGCATTACAATCCAAGTTACTGTATAGCGAACAATCGGAAGCGACACTACGTGAACAAGAGTGGTTAGAGCAAGCCAATATAGAGTTAGCACATCAACTGGAAGTATTGCGAGAAGAGAAAAATCAACTGCAACAAAAACGAACAGAACTGACTAATAAATTGCAAAAAGTTAACGCTCATAGTAGCCATTCGTTCGTTCCACCTACCGCAACATATCAACATAAGCAATCTGCTCGCCAAGGATTTGAACGAATAGAACATAAAATTATGGAATGGGAAGCAGAGCAAGAGGTTCGTAGCAATGCTGTCGAAGCAGAATTACAACGGCTGAAACAGCAACAACGACTGACTGACGAATAACTGCGCAATGAACAAGCTCATATAAATTAATGTTATTACCATAGCCAGTACACCCCCTACAGTTGTCAGTCGTTTTTATATACTAAAACTGCCTGTTACTCACGATATGCGTGAGTGCAGGCAGTTTTTTATTTTACTTTACTTTTCATTCGAGTTGCTACCGTTTCTAATATGACAGCGAAGATAAGAATAAGCCATGTAATTCCGCCGATTTCGTTCATATCCAGGTAGAAGGAACTCGCCATGTACATATCGAACCCAATACCACCAGCACCAGCTGCCGCTCCCATTGCGATTGCTGCGCCTACGTTAATTTCAAAACGCATAAACGTCCACGAAATCAAATACGTTTTGGATGATGGCAACACTGCTTGAAACACAATATGCCACCAACTAGCTCCATTGCTACGCAAAGCTTCAATTATTCCATCGTCCATTTCTTCAAATGATTCTGAATAAGCTTTGATCAAGTAACCAACAGAGTGAAACGTCATACCAATAATCGCTGCAACACTACCGAGCCCTGCCGGTACGGCGAATATAAGTACCCATAATACGGTTGGAACGGCACGGATAAATGCGACTATCCCTTTAATATAGTAAGAATATTTGGGGTTAGACACATTACGAGCAGCTAGTAATCCAAAAAATATAGCGATAATTGCGCCAAAAATAGTGGTTAAAAATGCTAAACCGATCGTTATAATAACAGCAAATACAGCATCTTTAAACGTAATATTACTAAACTTCGCTTCTGTTAACATCGAATAAATATTAGCAAAGGCTGATTTTATAGCAGAGAAGAAAGATAAGCCTTGATAGTCAAATGTTAAAAAACTGAGTATTGTTAACGCTACTAAAGCAAGTAATGTCATTTTTAATACAAATGAAGCTTTATCGAATGGTTTCTTGAACGCAGCTGTCTGCACAGGCGGTTTTTCAGGAAACTTGCTTACTGTATTAGTTAGCTGTGACGACATATCGTGAGAACCCCCATCATTACAAAATCAGTCTGCGAACTGTATTCGAAACAAACTCAATCGCTAGTATAGCAAGGACGATACAGATAACGACCAAAGAAGCTGCGTGATAATTAAAACTTTTGTAATATAAATCAAAAGAAAATCCGATACCTGTACCAGTCAAAATACCGATCAATGTAGCACTTCTAATATTCGTTTCAATCATAAACAGTACCCAGCTTATTTTTTGTGGTAGCGCTGATGGAATAACAGAACGGAACACGATAGATAAATATCCAGCACCAACCGCTTTGAGTGCTTCAACAGAATGCGAACTTACTTCTTCAATCGTTTCTGTAAAGGCACGGGTTAAAAATCCAAAGCTAACAAAAAATAATGCAAAGTAACCAGTCATAATGTTTTGTCCAAAAGAAAATAATAAGATTAATGACCATGCAGATACGTCGATATTACGAAATACAGAAGCAATACCACGACAGATTACTGTAAATACAGGATGTATTTGCATTGTCTTAGAGCCAGCTACTGCAAGCGCCAGCGCCAAAACACCGGCTACCGTCGTTGCTGCGATAGATAACATTACCGTCTCTATTAACTTACTAAATATATCCGGCAACTTTTCCAGCGATTCTGCTGTCGGATAGAAATTTCCCAAACCCCACAAAATAGCTTTGGGAATTGCTGCAAGACCTACGGCAAAATCAAAGCCGGTCAGCACTACTGCTCCGGCTGTTAATGCGATGAGTATAATAAAAAACAACGATTGACGCAGCCCTTTTTTTATAAAAAAATTAGCTTGCATGAGTTTCACCTATTTCTATGCCTAGCTCACTTGCTTCAGAGCCATAAATGTCAAAAATAGTTTCTGATTTCATTCCTTTTGCTGATCCGCTGTAAACAACCGACCCTTTCTTCATGCCAATAATCGTATCCGAATACTTAATAGCAACGTCTACTTGGTGCAAATTCACTAGTACGGTAATTCCCATCTTTTTCGAAATCATACTTAACTGATCCATAATTACTTTTGATGCATTCGGATCAAGTGAAGCGATAGGTTCATCACATAACAACAAACGAGGTTCCTGGATCAAAGCTCTCGCAATACCGACCCGTTGTTTTTGTCCACCACTTAATTGATCGCAACGTTTGTAGATTTGTTCTTCCATTCCTAATGAACAAAGTATTTCTATCGCTTTTCGTTTTTCTTCTTGTGTATAAATGCCTAACGAACCGGTCAATATATTTTTATAACCTAATCGACCATGTAGTACATTTTCAATAACGCTTAGTCGTTCTACCAAGTTATAATGTTGAAAGATCATGCCGATCTTTACACGTGTTTTTTGTAATGATCGTTTATTTAAGCTAAGCAAGTTGACTCCATCTAGTTTAATTTCTCCTTCGCTAGCATCAACCAAACGGTTGATACAGCGAAGAAGTGTAGATTTTCCAGCACCTGATGGACCAATGATAGAGACGAATTCGCCTTCTTTTACTGAGAAATTGACATCCGTTAATGCTTGCGTGCTATTTTTATACTTTTTGGAAATTTTATTTACTTCTAATATTTTTATCATTTTGCAGCTCCACCAGTTAGTTCACGAATAGGGTTAAACCAAGCGTCCTCTACTTTCAAAAATCTAGTTTCGCCATCTTTTTTGAACATGCCGCTAAATTCAGAATCTTCTGGAACGAAAATTTTCGGATTGTTTGTTGTTTCATCAGATTCGAAAGCATCTGTAATCAATTTAATATGTTCCGCACTTACTGTATCTGTATTTACGATAAACGGTTGATTCAATACTGGAGTGGAAGATATAACAGCAAATTCTTTTCCAGCTACTGTGTTAAATGGTGCTTCTGCATCAGCTTTTACTTTGTAAGTCGAACCAACTGCATTTTCTTCCCCAGCAGCAAGTTCTACATAGTTAACAACACATGTATTACAGAATGCCGCTACATCCACTTTACCAGACATCAAGTTAACTGCTGAACCTTGGTGCGAACCACCAAACAATACTTGACTGAAAAATTTATCTTTTCCACCTTCTACAAGATCGTCAGCAGTTAGATCAGCCATAGCATGATTATCTTTGAAGTATGAAATAATACCAGCTGTTGGAACTTTGAATCCTGAAGTCGAGCTATTTGATACAAATGAGAATTTTTTGCCTTTAATATTATCAATGGCAAAGCTGTCCCCAGCTGCATAGCCACTTTCTTCACCTTTATTAACTGCCAACCAGCTATAATACATAGCATCTTCCAGTGTTCCTGATTTACCAGCGTTCGTTACAAGTGGTTGAACTTTATCATTTTTTGCATTTGCTTCTACGTATGCTTGTGGACCGAAATATCCAATATCTGCTGTTCCGTTAGCAATAGACTCAACTGCAATAATATAATCCGTCGTTACTTTGTGTTCTACTTTTTTGCCGCTAGCTTTTTCTACCAACGCACCAATTTCGTCACGCGCTTCTTTCATATTACCGCCAGACTCATTTGGCAGCCAAACAATTGTTAGGGTGTCTTTTGTTTTTACTTCTGCATCATTTGATTTTCCAGCATTTGTTTGTTCAGCATTGTTACCTTTGTCTGCACCTTTGTTGCCACCTGCGGTATTGTTCTTACTGTTGCCATTACCACATGCTGCAACTACAACCGCCAAAATCAATACGACCATCATTAAAGACCATCTTTTCATCGTTGGTATCTCTCCCATTTGCTTTAGTTTACTTTTGTTTCTTGCTTACAACCGAAGTATATATTAAAACCGTATTTTGTTGCAATCCATTTTGCCGTTTTTTACAGTATCTTAACAAGCCAGTTTACAAAAGAAAACCTCCATTTCGTATACTTGCACCAGCAAAAGCTGATAGCAACAACGAAGTAGAGGTTCTACTTACAAAAAGCTAATGAAATTGTCCTATGAAGCAGTGATCAATAGTTTACCGTTATTTAATAAATCGTTAACAAAAGTTGCTCTAACTGCTCTTTAGTAATAGCACGCGGATTGTTGTCCATACGTCCCTTTGTATAAGCTCGCTCCACAATATCAACAATACCGTCTTGCGGTACATTATAGTCTCGTAGACGAGTAGAAAAACCAGATTTTGTATAAATAGCTGCTATCACATCAGCTACATCCGCTACGTTTTTTACTCCGAAAGCTGCTACCAACTTATCTATTTCGATAATTTCCGCTTTATTCCACTCCATCATACTTGCAAGGGTCATACTTGCCGCAATCCCATGATCTATCCCGTACAGCAAAGTGATCGGATAAGAAATAGAATGGCAAGCGGTCGTTTTTGTATTGCTAAAGGCAAGCCCTGCAAAAAAACTACCTTGCGCAACATAAGTACGCAACTGCACATTCGTTGGATCTTCATACAATGCAGCTAAATTGGGAACAATTAACCGAATCGCTTCCAGCGCAAATTGCCTAGAAATAACGTTTGTACTTTTCGACCAATATGCCTCTGTTGCATGACAAATCGCATCTAGACCAGAAATAATACTCGTTCGCACCGGCAAACTAAGTGTCAAATTCGGATCAATAATAGCGAATCGGGCAAACAACGGTTTCCCATCTACTGAATATTTGATACCATTTGCTCGATCCCAAATAGTAGCCCATGGCGTTACTTCTGAACCTGTACCTGCTGTTGTTGGAATAGCTACCCAAGGGCAAATATGACTATTGTCCAAATAAGAAGACGAAATAATGGCTTGCCGCAGTTCTTCTACATGCTGAAAGGTTAAATGGTTACATGCCGCCATCGATTTGCCTAAATCCAGCACGCTGCCGCCACCTAGCGCTACAATAGCGTCAAACTTTTTCCCGCCTGTTTGTTGTAGCAATGCATACAAATCTTCCACATCAGGATTAGCAATTTCCACAGACAACGTCTGTACTTGTTTATCTTTTAATTGTTCCATTAAGATGGTATGTTCTGCCGTCTCAGCAAAATTTCCACCACGTGTAATTAATAAAATGTGCTGCATAGGTGTTGATACCGACTGCAATATTTGTCCTAATCTATTAAGCTCACCAACACCAAAATAACTTTCTACAGGGTTAAAGTAACGACCCATTTAGTTCGCTCCCCCTATGCTGCTCGTTTGTGGAAATTGGTTGTTTTGTAGTTTTTCATTTACTAGTGCTACAATCTCTGTTACACCAGCAATAGACTCAATAGTAAAATGAGCGCCAGCAGCAATAAATCGGTCACGAACGACTTGTTTCCGTTGCTCAAGCTCCGCTACATCCAACTTATTCATTTGATCTTCCGTTAAACCAAACTCACTACCACCGCAAATGACACCAACGCTCCACATTCCAGCGTTTACTCCTTCTAGTATGTCACTTACTGTATCGCCAACTTTAATGCATGTTTCTAACGGAAACAATTCAAGTTCAATTGCATTTTTATAGCACATGTATGGCGCAGGGCGACCATATGGCACTTCGTCAGAAGCGATAAAATAATCTGGTTTGTAGCCTTTTGCTGCTGCTTCCACCGTAACAACTTTCATCATTTCGGACGTGTATCCCGTTGTAGAACCAATTTTGATTCCTTGACTACGCAAGTTACTTACCAAATCTAATACACCAGGAATAACATCCGTGTGATTTGACAATACATTCATCAACATAGGTTCAAAATCGGCATAAATATCATCTATATCTTGTTCATTGGGTTGTCTACCAAACTTATCTACAAATTGCTGTTTCACCGTATCTAGTTCTGTTAACGCACGCACATGATCTTTCTTTTTCATTCCCATTGGACCACGTACTTCATCATCCGTTACATGAATACCTTTCTTTTCGAACGCTCCCATAAAAGCAGCTAAAGGAGCAAAACAACCAAAATCTACCGTTGTACCTGCCCAGTCAAAAATAACAGCTTGCACTTGTTTATTGTTTGTATTAGTCATCGTATAATACCCTCCATATCATTCATTTCAAACATTGCCCTAAATATAGCACAACCTCTACATGTTTTCAATTTATTTTGCGTCTTTTTGCTTGTTTTAATGTTGATATTACGTAAAAAAAGCTTTCATGCTCAATAAAACAAGCAATGAAAGCTTTTTCACAGGGGTAATCCCTTATTATTGAAGATATTGTAAATGACAGTTTTACAGTTTCGGATACTTTAAACTAACGCCTGCATTACGATAAAGCTTTACAACATCTTCATTTAGTGAGCTGTCCGATATAATTCTAGTCACGTCAGAAAGCGGGCAAACATTCATATACGATACTTTTTCGAATTTGCTGGAATCTGCCACTATATTTACTTGTCGCGCACTATTCATCATCGCTAACATAACATCTATTTCATGCATCCGAAAATCAGTTAATCCTTTATCAATCGAAATCGCATTAATAGAAATAAAAGCTTGATCAATATTGTAGCCTCGGATTTCTTCTTCGCACTTTTTACCATACAACGCAAACTCTTCATGATCTAGTAATCCACCAGGGACAATAATAGTGAAATTAGGTTTGCTCGACAGTATATCGATAATGCGCAAACCATTCGTTATAATAGTCAACCGTTCAAACTGCTCGACCAACTTTTTTGCTACTTCCAAATTAGTCGTACCAGCATTCAATGCAATCGCTTGCCCTTCCGTAACATAAGTACATGCAAGCGTAGCTAACTGTTCTTTCTTTTCTTTATTTTTACTATCTCGATAAGTAAATGCGTTGCGATCGCCATGATCTTCCGCTAATATCGCTCCACCATGTACCCGTTTTAACATTCGTTTGGACTCCATATTTTCCAAATCGCGACGCACCGTATCAATCGATACATTTAGTACTTGTACAAGCTCTGTTACTTTGACAGAATCATTTAATTTCAATATTTCTAATATTTTTTTATATCGTTCTTCTTGTAACATCGTGCTCTCTACCTCCGCAACTTCCCTCTATATCATTGATTATAGCGACAACACTAATCCGAAACAATACGTTTGCTATATTAACAATAACATAACAATTGCAAAAAAACATGATGACATGATGACAACTGTAAGCATATAGAAAGGAACGATAGAACGTAACTTAATTGTAAATTTATAGTTGACATTTTACGTTTTTCGCGTTATTATATAACTGACTGGTCGGTACAAAACTAAATTAATTGGAGGTATTGTCAATGAGTAGCATATATCAATTAGAAGCAACTTTTTCACCTGCGGATGGAAGACGGGGAGAACGAGCTAGTTTAAAAGTACAATTTAACGATGTTGCTGATAACTTTGAAGTGGATAAAGCAGTAGTCAGAATAACCGATTTTGGAATTTATGATGTCATGCGTCGTCAAGAAGACGGTACTTATCTATGGTCTTATCCCATTCCTTACGAAGCACCTTTGCAAACGTATAGTGTGGAAGTATATGCGATTGATAAAGAAGGAAACAAAGGACCTGCTGAAACAATCACCTATGTCATTTCTGGCTAAGCTTGTTACATTGCATGTTGTTAGCTAATCGAACGATAAATAGTTAAATACTCACCGCTTGCTCTAGTCGAGCGGTGAGTATTTTGTTATTTACGCTATATCATCACGCAATATCGATTCTATTGCTTGCACCACATCTTCCGAAAGATCAATATGTACAGCAGCAACGTTTTGTAATACTTGCTCACTCCGTGTCGCACCAATAATACAGCTGGCGATGTTTGGCAATCGCAAGTTCCACGCTAGTGCCAATTGCACCATCGTAATGTCCAATTGTTCTGCAATATCTCGTAGCTGCTCTACTTGATCTAATCGTTTGTCTGACAATAATCCTTGACTTTTGATCCAGTGATTATGCTCCGGATTTACCGCTCTAGAACCTGCTGGTGGAGCTTCACCTTTGCGATATTTCCCACTTAAAACGCCATGTGCCAGTGGAGAGAAGACAACTTGACTAAGCCCATGCTGTTCACTAGCCGGTATTACCGCTTGCTCTATATTTCTTGTAAACATATTATATTCGGGTTGATTAACTACAATTTGATCAAAGTTTTTCTTATCTGCAAGTGCTACAGCGTCTTTCATTTGCCCTGCTTGCCACTCGCTAACCCCTATATACAATACTTTACCTTGTCGAACCAAATCGTCCATCGCACGTAGTGTCTCATCTAACGGCGTATTGTCGTCATAGCGATGACAATAATAAATATCTATATAATCCGTTCCTAGCCGTTTTAAACTAGCTTCACACTGTTCCATAATATGTTTGCGCGATAGCCCTTTTTGATTTGGCTTATCTCCCATATCAAAGTACACTTTTGTACCTAATACGTAGGTATCGCGTGGATACTGCTTTAATGCATTACCCATCAGTTGTTCCGCAGCACCCATCGCATACATATTAGCCGTATCAAAATAGTTAATACCTTGTTCATAAGCAGTATGAATCACTTGTTCTACTTCAGCAGCTTTTTCTGGTGAGTCGTAAGTTAACCAGCTGCCCAGTGCAATTTCACTAACTTGCAAACCACTTCTCCCCAAACGACGATACCTCATGTTTATCCTCCTCTTATTTCCACTCGTTTTTTTCGTTGATCCACTTTCCATTTGTAAAATCAGGAATTGCTACAGGTATACTACCAAGGGCAATCGAATCTTCACTGAGTGCAGTAACGACCATCCAAGAAGCCATATCATATACATCAATTGGTGTTTGTGTTTTATTTTTCACACTGTCAATGAATGCTTTGACGACTAACCAATCGGCTCCGTCATGCCCTTCTCGCACCCCTTCTTGCAAATATTGCTGCCATACTGGATGCTCATATTCTTCCCGGAACTGCTCTACATTTCCCCATTGTTCTGGCCATTTTGATTCCAAGTGCATATGGTGATTATGTAAAAAAATAGACCGATTCTCTTCGTTATACGTCCCCTTCGTCCCGCGAATAGAATAATTACGAGAATAGTAACGCGGCAACGTCGTGTCTAACGTTAACGTAATCGTTTCACCACCAGCACATTTAATTATCGTTGTTACAATATCCCCCTGCTTAAAATCAACCTTCGCTAACTGATTGTCCTGCTTCACATTAGTAACATACTCGTGTAAACCAGCTGCCTTTGATGCCATCGAAACTAAAGACACCATCCGATTACCTTTGTTAATATCCAATACTTTCGCAATTGGTCCAAGCTGGTGAGTTGGATAGTTATCACAGTTACGATGAATATAGTTTTGCAAGCGATAATGTCTATTTTCTACGCCATGTGAAATTTCATAACGCAAATCATGCATATATCCTCCCGAACAATGAACGACTTCACCAAATACACCTTGCTTAACCATGTTAAGCAACATCATTTCGTCACGAGTATAGCAGCAATTTTCTAGCATCATAATCGGTGTTTTTGTACGCTCGTACGCTTCTACTAAATTCCAACATTCTTGGACAGAATATGCCCCGCCAACTTCACAAGCTACATACTTCCCTTGCTCCATAGCAGCAATTGCAATATTGATATGGTCTGCCCAAGACGTTAATATAATGATCGCTTCCACTTCCGGCATGGCGATAATATCTTCATAATGTTGTGTTTGAAACGGACGGTAACCTTGTAGCATCTCGACAGTTCCAGTTGCCACTTCACAGCGATCATCATATTTATCACAGACAGCTACTACTTTAATAGCAGGATTAGGTAAAATAGCCGACTTTAACATACCTAATCCTCTACCGCCTAAACCGATGACGCCTACCTGTACTTGTTTTGTCATTGAAATAGCCTCCCTAGAGCGGAACAATCGTCCAGTCCTCTTCTACAGTAATGTTAATCATCGGCATTTCTCTTGCTAATATAACTTTATCCAATTGCTGATCCCAACTATTGTTTTCCATTTTTACATCACTACATGCCCACAACTTTACTAACCCACCCATTAAATCCGACGTCGTATTCTCGTCAGCTTGTTGATTTTTTTGTACGATTACTTCGTTATTATAAAACTGAATATCAGCTGTACTTTTCGCCTCTAACATACTACTCGTCGCTTGTATAAATTGGTTGTTAGCGATAACAATATGACGATGCACAGGTCGATGAACAGCAACGTCTTCGTTTTCTGGATAGATCAAAATAACACTATGACGTGGACTACCACAAGCAACAAATCGGTTATGAGCGATCCGAACATTCGTCACCATCCCAGATTCATACCAGCTTTTAGCATCGTTAGCGATTAATATAGCACTCATGTACATTTGATCAAATGTATTATTGAGGATTTCAACTTTTTTTCTAGTCGATACAAGCACCCCTCTTGTTGGAATACGTTTGAATGTATTACCTTGGATAAGTACTTCTGGCGTCCATGTGACATTTTCAATAACATCCTCTATTTTCCATTCCGGTGGAATTGCTTGTTCGAGTTCAATACAATATTCACGTGGAGATAACTGTTCGACATACCGCACTACACTTCTACCGTATTCTGTTAAACTACTTGCTGCAATGAAAGCGATCTCATCTCCCGCATAATAAGGCTGAAATCCATAGCTTTGACCGTGCATATAGCGAACATGAATCTGCTTTCCTTCGTTAGAACAAGAAATAATTTGCAAATGAGTACCATGTACATTAATAACATCATCGTGTGCACCTTCAAAGTAACAATCAACAATCGATATCTTTCCTTTATTAGCTGAGAAGTGCATAAAATCAGCAAAGGCAGCAGCAGTTCTACCGCTGTTTTCTTCTGGCGCTAATTTGAGCTGTGTAAAAGATAAGTTTTCGCAAAATTGACCAACAATACCTAATCCATGCATATAATGCATCGTAACCTTATCCCATACAACATTACTACTGTTGACGATAAACGATCCAACTTCATCACGAATACCATCACGCATTTGAATCGTATGACCAATCGTAAATGACGGTACTTGATCTGTTTCATAGTACAACCGTAGTTGATCTGTTCCCCTTTGATGAGCATGAGCTGATTGTTCCGTAAGTACTTCGATTCGTGTCGTAGTAAGCAAAGGATTAGCAATACGCCATGTTGTATTATTCTTCGGATTATACTGCTGGACTGCTCCATCTGTATGCGACCAATGATCTCCTATCCAAACAAGCGAATTGTTGTTAATTTCATAACGTGAATCAGAATGAATGGACACATCAATATAGTTATCCCCTGGCCCAACTACGGTCATTTCGGATATTGTCGGTCGCTTGTAATCAATCGTCAGCCCTGTAATCGTAATATGATCACTTCTATCAATAACAATTGGGGTCATTTTCCCATAAACAATAAATTTGGCATCGGTAGCTTCAATCGTTAGTTGGCTCGCTTGCACAATATGAATCCCAATATGTTTCACCAAATCGCTATGATCTGTTTCACTAACTGTATTTGATATACTATAAAATGCTCTTGTCGAAGATTTAGCGTGCAGCTCATAAAGCCCAGCCGGAAAATGAACAATCGTAGGTAGATTCATTTGGATAGCATAATGAATTACCGCTTGAATCGCTTTCGTTTGATCACTGAAGCTATTAGGACAAACACCAAAATTGGTAACATCAATTAGAATTGCTTCACTCTCTAATGTTTCTCCAACATCAGCCATCTTGCATCCCTCGATATAATCGTATTTGTATCTCTAACGTGCTTCACTACAGATATGAAAGAGCCTGATAGTAACCAGGCTCTTTCTCCTTACTTACTTTTTCGCTTCTTCGTTCATCATGTCTACGATAGCTTGATAATCACCAACTGCTTTTAATTCTTCTTGGAATTTATCCCACTCATCAAAACTACGCTGTCCAAGTACGAACGAGAATAGCCCTTCTTCCAAATACGTTTTCACCGCTGTCATCGTCTGAATTTTTTGTGCTTCTTGATCTTTCGACAATCGAATTTGTGGTGCCGTTTCCCAAGTTGGAATCGCTGCCTCGCCTGCATAAGCTTGAGCAGTACCATCTTGTGGTGCCATTACGCCTTCTAAATATTCACCGTTAGCGAAAAACGGCATCATTTTCTCCGGTACACGGTATCCTGCTACATCTGTTGCATAGTATTGTGGAGAGAATACAAATCCTGGTCGTGTAATTGTAGCTAGTGGTCCGTAGCCTAATTTATTTTGCAATGCTGCATCATCACCTAAATCAATCTTTACCTTTTCCCCATTGACTACTTCGTATGTTTTTCCTTCGATTCCCCAGTGGATAAGTTCAATCATCGACTCTTCATATTGGTAATCTAGTAAACTAACCATTAATTCTGGATACTTCGTATCTGCCGAAATCATCGTTCCGTAATTTGGATACAATACAGTACCTGGCAATGATGGTCCTAGCATGTATGGTTCGCCATACTTTTCATTTTTTGGAGTTCTAGCTCCACCCCATACTACCCCATCAGCTTCTACTGCATACTTCTCTTTCCAGCCTAACCATGCAAATGGAATCATAAATACTTTTCCGTTAGTAGCTTTTTCTTGCAACTGATCTTGGGTTTGTGTTGAAAACTCAGGATCAAGCAATTTTTCATTATACATTTTTGCGATAAATTCAAAAGCTTCTTTGAAAGATTCTTCTCCTGGTCCAAACACAAATTCTGTACCATTCCAATAGATGTCTGGCTGCGTATGATTAGAATAGAAGTGTGCATCTTGGAATGGAGGCCATTCTTGTGCGTTCACAGGATAAACATCTGGATATAACTCTTTTAACTTTTTCGCAGCTTCATAATACTCTTCCCATGTTTCTGGAATTTTTATGTCGTGTTTTTGGAAAATATCAAAGCGATACATTGGACCATAAGCAGATGCGACCATATCTGTATTATTCAAGAAGCCATCTCCGAAGAAATACATTTTGCCATCTGCTGTCGTTACACTTTTGCGAATGTGCTCATTAGCTTCCAAATACTTTTTGTAATTTGGTGCATATTCATCAATGTAAGGAGCGATATCAAGCAAAGCACCTTGGTTACCTAATTGGAACATAATATCATTATCTTTTGTTCCAGACATAATATCGTGTCCGCCACCACTTTGCGCCATCAATTTCACTTTGTCTTTGTAGTCGTCATTATGAACATAAGTCCATTTTATATCTAATTCTGCTCCAACATGTTCTTGCATCCGGCGAAGCCATTCTTGTTGAATTTCAGTATTTGTAGAGTCGTCACCAAAGCTAGACATATAAGCTTTTACCGTTACTTTCTCTGGCCACTTTTTGTCGTTATTCTCTTTATTTCCTTCTACTGGAGCTGAAGTTTCTGCTGGTGTGGATGGTGAATTACTCGGTTTTTCATTACCGCCTCCACCTTTGGCGCAGGCAGTTAACACTAACATGACAGCTAGCATTACACTTAACATAACTTTTACATTTCTTTTCACTAATAACCCCTCCATTTTTTCGTTTGTCAATCTATAGGAACATTTAGACTAACCATTATCAGCCTTTCACAGAACCAATCATCATCCCAGATACAAAATGCTTTTGTAATAAAGGATACACGAACATAATTGGTAATATCGTTACAATTACAGCTGCCATTTTTATATTTCTTGGATTAACATTTGTCGTCTCGACGTAACGTTGTAATCCTGCCAAGTCTGTATAATCTTCCAATTGTAATATCATCCGCCTTAACATCATTTGGATCGGATGCATCGTTTCATCATTTAAATAGATCATCGCTTCAAACCACATATTCCAAAAACTGACTGCACCAAACAAAGCAAATGTTGCCATTAACGGCTTAGATAGTGGTAAGTAAATGCGAAAGAGTACGGTTATATCATTAGCACCATCAAGAAATGCTGACTCACGTAACTCGGCTGGAATATCTTGAAAAAAAGTTCGGAAAATAATAATGTTAAATGCCGATAGTGCTGCTGGCAAAATAATGACAGCCATCGTATCAAATAAACCTAAATTTCGAATAAGCATATACGATGGAATAAGACCACCATTGAATATCATCGTTATAATAACAAGTACAGCTAACGGCTTACGCAATACGAAATGACTCATAGCAAGTGGATAAGCGAATAATGACGTCATCAATAATTGAACAGTTGTTCCTAATACAACATAAACGATTGTATTCCAATAGGAACGGATTATTTCGTTATCTTTAAACAAATAAGCATAACCGTCTAACGTAAACCCTCTCGGATACCAACTGATTTTCCCTTGCCCTACTAATGTAGGATCACTTAACGATATCGAGAACGTATTAAGTAGTGGATATAACATAGTGATACAGAGGAAAATCATTAACAGGTAATTAAATAGGTCAAATGTACGTGAGCCTAACGTTTGCTTGTATAGTTTCATGAGATCCCTCCTTACCAAACGCTATTGCCAGATACTTTTTTGGCTGCGTAATTTGAAAAAATAATTAATACGAAACTAACGATAGAAAGCATTAATCCTACTGCTGCGCCATATTCGAACTGACCACCTTGCACACCCATTCGATAAACATATGTTTCAATAACATCAGCGGTCTCATAGACTTTCGGATTATACATTAGTAATACCTTTTGGAAATCTGTCGTTAATATCGAGCCCATTTTCAAAATTAACATGACCGTCGTAGCTGGTATAATCGCTGGCCAAGTAATAAACCGCAGCTTTTGCCATCGATTCGCACCATCAATTTCCGCTGCTTCATATTGCGTTGGGTCAATACCAGTAATGGCAGCTAGAAAAATAATGGAACCGTAACCAAGTTCCTGCCATATGCCCGAACCAATAAATAATGGACGAAATGCTGAAGCAAAGTTAAGCCAAATTTTCGGTTCCATCCCGAACAACGCCACAAACTTATTAATCAAACCATTCATGGAAGAAATGTCAAAAACGAAGCCTACTACGATAACTGTTGATAAAAAGTGAGGAAAGTAAGTAATCGTTTGTACCGTCCGCTTAAAATATCGATTCCGTAACTCATTCAATAGTAATGCAAATATTATTGGTGCCGGAAAAGTAAAAATAAGTGAGTAAACAGCTAACAATACCGAGTTCCGTATAATCCGCCATGACAGCGGTGATGCAAAGAATGCTTCCATATGTTTAAATCCAACCCATGGACTTCCTATGATGCCATCTCTAATGTTGTAATCTTTGAACGCAACCAACACACCATACATAGGAAAGTATTTGAAAACTAGCAATAATGCAAAACCCGGTAATACCATAAACACAAGCCAACGTTGCTTTATTAATGTTTTAAAAAAATTAGCGACTTTACTATTGTCTTTTTTCTTAAGTAACGGTTCCGGCTGCTTGACAATGTTTGTTTGCAATTTCACCCCTCCATTAATCAGTCTAACAAGCTGCTCCTACATAACAATTAGATAGTTAACCATCGTCGTTTTGTGACTTTCACTTGTTATTACTTGCTTTTAATTGTTATCAAGCGCTTTCATAATTTAACAATAACCGCTTTCATAACCTTTAAGCAATCGGCAACAATTCATATTCCTTTTAAAAATTCATCTTTTCTTTTCGTTTTTAATATTTAAAAACAGCTATAATCAATTGATTTTATTGTAATATCCCGTTTTCATTTCGTTTATTTGTATGCAATTATTAATATAGCTCTTAATTATTATTAAAAATGAACAGTAGTACTATATTCTGAATTGTACTATGATAAAGTTACTGATAAGATTGGAATGCTGTGCAAGTTGGTAGAATAAAAATCAAACAGACAAAAAATAATAGGGGGGCTTTACGAATGGTGCGAATTATACGTAAGGTCTATAAAAACTTTCAACAAAGCAGTGTCGTTTTAAAGTTTTTTATTATCAATATGTTATTTATGCTCTTGCTTTCCAGCCTACTTATCTTTATACACAACTTTATTAATCAAACAGCACATCAACAAATGCTCCATGCTAATGAAACATTTCTCAAACAATTTTCAACACAATTCAAAGGCGACTGGTTAACGATTAAAAATGCTGTCTTTAAACTAGGTTCTTCCTTGGATACGAATCAAATTAACCGTAATCAAACATTTGACAGCAATTATTATTTAGCTATTAGCAAATACAAAAGCAAAACTAACGAAATTAATTTACAGCTACCTTTTTCAGCTCAAATATCTACCTATTTTCCAGAAAAAGATTTGGTTATCGGTTATGACGGCTCAAGCTCTTTAGAAATATTCTATAAAACGCTAGCTGACAAAAACGGTGCAGAAACATGTAAGTGCATACATGAAGGCAACGATGCAGAACAAATTTTTTCTTTACCGAAAACAATGATTTATACGTATCGTATGTATCCAGAAGGATCGATTTTTATCCAAATCAATAAAGCTGATCTCATTGCTTACTTGAAGGATGCAACTATGCTACTCAACAACGATATCGTCCTCTTCGATAAAAATAAGGAGGTTATTGTAAGTACTGCGGCGTATTCAGAATCTGGTTATGCTAACAACAACGATTTATCTGTTAATAATTTATTTCCCAAAAATGGGCAGTACACCGCCCCCGAAGGAACATTTGGCTTATTCTCTTACTCTGTTTTAATTTCTGACAGTACAATTAAAGACAGTTTGCGTCAAGCCCGCACCTTTTCAGTCATCCTTTTTGCCATCTTCACTGTCACTAACATCATTTTAGTTATCGTTAACGCATCTATGTTCCATCCTCTCAGAAAAATAACGAAAACGTTGCAATCTGCTCTGACAACATCGACCAAAAACGAGTATGACATTATTACTAATAAAATCAACGAATTACACACAGCGACAGGTACAATGAAACAAACACTCAATGAACAGTCCAATATTATGGAGCAAAATATGTTATTACATTTAATATCTGGGCGGCATTACAAAAGTGATCCTACACTACTTCACAGCATTCAGCAAAAGTTCGACAGTTATATTGTAATCGCTTTAATCGAATCGACTAACGACGGAAAGTATAGTGACAAAGCAGCCGATTTGCTAGCACAGTGGCTGGAAGAATCCCATTTGTTTTATCGACTGCCGATCCATGCTGCAACACACACGTTTATTGTACAAAGTACAAAAGACGGCTACATGGCTCAAAAACAACAACTCGAAGAGTTATTACAACAAAATTTTTCATATGCCAATGCAGAACAATTCGTTATATTATGTGGCATAAGTGCTGTTCATCACAAAATAGAACAACTAGTAACAGCTAATACACAAGCTAACCAAGCAATTATGAAACATCGTGTACAATTTGCGGAAGCTATTCATGTGCTTGACTTTAAACCGAAGTATAGTCAGACGGCTGCTATTTCACAGCTATCGATGGATAAAGAGCAAGAATTAATAAACTATACTTTAAAAGGTAACAAAGATGCGATAGAGCTGTTTTTCGAGAAAACTATTTTGAAAGCCCAGCCACCACACACGTTTGAACAAGCAAAAAATATATTACGCTACTTACACGATCTGTTATATGTGATAATGAATAGTAAAAAAATCAATGATAGCGACATTGGGATAGACCATGATCTCTATATTCATTCTTTCAACTTACCTTACTTATATGAACAAATATTAAAGGGTTATTTATATATCGCAGAACAAAATGCTTTGCCAAGTAGTTTATTAATGGATCAAATTTTAGAATTCATCCAAACTAATTACGATAATCCAGATTTAACGCTCACTTATGTTGCAGATCATTTTTCGATAACTCATGTTTACTTGTCCATGTATTTCCGTAAAAATGCGGATACTAATTTTAACCATTATTTGCACCGCGTCCGCATCGAACAAGCGATCAAACTAATCGAAACGAAACCAGACCTAGCGATGAAAGATGTCGCACAACGAGTTGGGTATAGTAATGTAGGCACTTTTATTAGACATTTCAAAAAAATATCCGGTACAACACCTGCTCAGCATCATAAATTTCAAAATTTAGATAAGTAACGTAAGTCAAATAAGGAGCGTAACTACAACATCTCTCACATGCTGTAGCCGCTCCTTTGTTATGTTCACTATTCTTTTGTCAGATCAATGATACGATCTTCTCCAGCACCGACACGAATCATCCGAAGTTCATTTTTGGAAATATTAATACTTACGATATCAAAAGCAGTTTCCAAAAAAGAATCTCTTTTTCGTCCATATGTTACAGCATTAAGGGAGGAGATAAACGGAACTCCTTCTTTTACAACTACTTGATCATGATGAACGTGTCCAAAGAAACAAGCATGAACTCGTGCTTTATTTGTTTTAATCACTTTCCACATCTTCTCTCCGCCGTCCACTTCATTATCGCCACCGACAATATCGCGATGTACCATAGACACATGTGAAAAAAAGACTGTTTTCCACCGTTCGGGATTAGACTGATCACTGAAATTAAATACTTGTTGTTTCACCCAATTTATTTGGCGATCCGAAAAACCATACTCCCATTGTCCATTTTGTGCAACTCGACCATTTTCAGCGACATAGTAAGGAATATCTATCGCATTCAATACGACTACTCGTGTATGCTGCTCTGGAATGTCATAGTACATGTATAAACCTAACTCATTCCCTTTATCGAACGAAACATGCTGCTCTAAGTCAGCGTACAACAACTGGTACTGCTCCAATGGAAAGATTACATTGTCTATACTACGTTCTCCGGCTAAATGATCAATAATAGTATTATCATCATGATTGCCTTTGGCGGGAAGGACAGGAATTCCGTCTACTTTGAACGCGTCTATTATTTCTTTTTGCATACGAACAACATCGGACTTGGGACCATTTTCGCTAAAATCACCACCACATACTATACATGAAATGGGTAATTCTTTCGCCACTTGTTGTACTAATTTAGCCGTTTTTAATTGGTTTCCACCAATCCAATGGTGAGGGTCCGTTACAAATATAAGGTGAACCTCATCTTCTTGCGCTTTTTTTCGAAATTTATTTATCGCTTGCTCCACATTTTCGATCATATCTTCTGGCAACGCAATATGACTTAAATCCATCATGTACCGCTCACCTCTCTATAGGAAAATTTGTTCTGGCAATTTCGCCGTCCAACCAGCTGGTATATCCAAACCTAATGCATGCGCAACTACAACTGCCGTATCTTGAATGTTGAGTGCCGTTCCTTCCGCCTCTTCCCTAATACCAGGTCCACTGCATCCCCAAAAAATAGTGGCATCTTGCGAATGTGCACTACCATGTCCATGCGGATCTTCTCCGCCACCGCCATGATCTGCCAATATAATAAATAACGTATCCTCGTACAATACTTTTTCCTGCAACAAAGCTACTACTTGCCCGACTAACTTATCGGTATCTTCTATCACTTCCGTATATAGTGGCGTACCGTAGCCAAACCCATGTCCAGCCGAATCTATTTCGTCAAAATGAATATACAAAGCAACAAAATCATCATGTTCCGCAAGAAACTGTTGTACGTTTTCGATATGTTTTTTATCTGTAAATACGTTAGCAACAAAAGACACTGCACCCGCTTCAATAATGCCATCATTAATCGGTTTCCATGTGCATGAAGAACCAATAATTGCGTCTGGATTCGTCTGTCTAATCAGCTGTAAAAAAGAAGGGTATGGAGAATCGAGCGGAAACTTTTCGTGTTCTGCGACTGCATTGTCAAGCCCATGCAGCTCCGGCTCTACACCATGAAACATCGATCCCCAACACTCTCCACTGATCGTCGGAATAACCGTCTGAGCTTCATATGTGCGATAACCTTTGGATAACAATTGATCCATATGTGGAGTTTTTGCTTGCCTGTTCATATTACCCATACCATCTAATCCTAGAACTACTACTCGCTTAACTAATGCTGCCATACTGTTCCTCTCCTTTTACTGTTTCAAATACGTTACTCTCTTCGCTATTACACTACTTGGCAAAAGATAATCGCAAGCAACCTCTCGCTTCTGTAAATGTAACAGTTAATTTCCACACCGTATCGCCATGTAGGCTGGAGCTATTCACTTGCTCGAACTGCTCCAACTGTTGCACTTGTTCCAGTTTTATAACTATTGGTTGATTCGGATCAGTTGCTTCGCCTAAACTGTTGTACTCATGCAACTGAAAAGTAGCTGGTGCGGCAATAAAGTAACTTTCACTCGTTCCAACAACTCCGCTTATATCGAGTATTAGCTCGCGCGCATCCTCTGCCCACTGTTCACGCTCCACACTAACTATATCCATACTGACGTGGCGTGACGAAGCGATGAGCTGCGGGTGATGCCGCTTCGCTGTAAGTGCGATAACTTGACAATGTCCTAACGCTAATTGTTCAAATTTAATAGATTGTGAATATACACCTTTATATTGTTGCTGCCAAAAATCAAAAGCATAATAATGCTGCTCTGGATCTAAAGCTAAACCGGACAATGGTTGATTGGTTTCTGGCAAAGGAATAACAGCAAATCTCCCGACTACCGCCCAGCTACGTCCAGGCAACTCATAATGAAATGCCCACAACGACGATTGTGGCAATTCTTTCGCATCTGGTGCCAAACCAAGCATCGCATAAGCTGCTGCTATTCCTTCCTGCCGTTCATAACGAAATGATGGTAACGACAGATCAAGTGGAACCGTCATATCCAGTGGTCCAGTCTCAGCAGTTCGAGTCGAAATTGCTGGCATACAGCGCTGAATAGTGTGAATTGTTTCTTTATCATATAAAGCTGGGTTGTCGCTTATAATCAACATCTGACCAGACAGCGAAATTAAAGACAATAACATCTTTCCCCAAGCAGGCTCCGTTCTCATGCAAGCGTAATCCGGATCATTCAAAAATAGAATTCGATGAGTGTGATACCAACGAGCAGACTCTACTACCTGCTTTGTAATTGCTGGCCAACCAGCGTTAGAATCACCCGCTATTCGACAAGCATCAACGATACCAACTACTTCACTCAGCACGCCCCAACAAGCCAAAAAGTAAGCATCATCCCCCAGCGCTTGCCGCGCATTTTGCATATAAACTCTTAATTGCTTTGTTGCTTCCTCATTCGTTATAAGTCCTTGCTTGACCACTTCATGAAGACCATCGAATAAATAATGACGGATTTGATCCGTTTTAAAGTAACTGTACCCTTTGTCTAATAATCCTCGATATAAAGGGGATACTTGATCCTGCAATAGCTCGATTTCGCTCTTTAACGTATAATAAATCCACTGTCCATATAACGGCTCTCCCGACAGATCCTTTTCAAATAAATTCGCATGCTTTTTGGCAAACGATTCATTCGTAACCATTGCACTAGTCCAAATGCCAGCTTCAAATCCATGCTGTTTAATACTATCTAACAAACCTTCATGCTGATTAGTAAACTTTTCATTCGTTTGTAACCATGAATCTGCAATAATTCCGTCAGCCGTTGGTGGAATCGGCTCGATCTGAAAGCCGTCATCAATTTGAATTAACTCCATTCCATACGGTTTGAATTGTTTGTTCATAAACGTTGCCGCTTCGGCAACTGCCTCACCATCTACTCGTTGCGCAAACGCTTCCCAAGTACTCCACCCTGTACGCGGTTGCAATTTAGGACGCCACTTCCACGGTTGATGTTGCTCAAAACCGAGATGTTTCCGATAATATTGCATACGCAAATTAATATAGAAAGGCTGTAGTCCAGCAGCAACCATCATTGTACAGGTCCAATTCCCCTCCGCATCTTGCTCCATCTGCTGTTGTTGCCATGTCCAGCTAGCTCCATGCCATTCCAACAACAGATCTTGCAGCACATCATACATACCATTAACACCATACAGTAACGGCTGACCAATCTGCCCAATAATCGCTTCCTGCTGCGCAGCTCGATGAGGACGCATATTAACCGCTTCCGCACTCACTTGAAACGTCACCTTCACTGGCGCTGATTGATCTAACGATAAATAAACTTGTTGCGTAAAGGGGGTGCTTTGAATATTACCGTTAGAGTATGTTTTAAAATACGGCTTAGCTCCAGATGGTAACTGGAAACATATAAGAGGCTGACCATTGTAATAATAAGTTAAAACATTATTATGCTCATCATAACTGTGCATCGCATGCGCTGCTGGCGGTTCTACATTTCGTACATGTCGTTTATGAAGATTCATCGTTTCCCTCCTATGTTGTTAAAGTGCTTTCTCCTCTGATCGTATAGCAGCTCATACCTACAAACAATAAGCACTAATTAAAGCGGTTTCAAATTTAACAACTAGTGAGTATTGATTTATTCAACTCATCATCATATTTTCACATTTTCATTTTTTCACATATCACCCCATCTTCCCTTCACCCTTTAAGCCGTATACCTTTCGCTCAGCATTCCTGTAGAGCGTTAAATTTAGACTTTGTAATTAATGAAGCATCCCTATAGGATAGAGATAGGCCGGACCAAGGCACTATTCTATCTTAGGAGATGCTCTACTATG
>NZ_JBHUMH010000059.1:0-128305 GCF_042684845.1 Paenibacillus yanchengensis
CACTTCATGTGGTTTATTTGTTGTACATTTTTTGCATTGACTTTCAACATTCCAACCATTCCTCTTAAAACTAGTTTATAATCTCCAGAAAGCTCATTTTTAATCATTTAATTTCCGAGTATCTATTATAAAAAAATTATAAAAAGTAAAGTTAAAAAATGGTAAGAAAATCGCTATTTGTTTATTATATTGCTTTCCTAACTGTAATTCAATTTAATAAATCACAATTTAAATGAACAGTAAAGTAAAATAATAAGCAATTTCTATATATGTTCTACGTTTCTAAATGGGTAAAGTTGCAAAAAGATTTCCAAAAAGTTACTGGGAGTTAAGGGTAGGTTGATGGTATAATTTTCATGTTTATTAGGATAAAAGACCTACATACTTAAGTTGGAGGCAGAAACGTGAGACGGAAGTTTACCCAGTCAATTTGCATGTTTTTAATGGTAATATCAGTAATAATATGGTTGGATTACAGCAATTTTACACATTCATCAATTCAAGCAAAAAGTGCAACAGCCACTAACAAAATAGCGAAATGGACGAACAGCGAAGTAATCATTAATGGTGTACATGTTGAAATTACCGGTTTTAATATAGATGGGAATAATTATTATAAGTTGCGGGATATTGCAATGCATATGGCTGGAACTAGCAGTGAATTTATCGTAGTTTGGAATAAGCAAGCGAAAGCGATTGAAGTGAAAACAGGGGAATCATACGAAGATATTACTTCGTGGTGGCAATTTGGCATTTACATGAATTTGATTAACATTTGATACAATAGTCACTACTTGGTTGCTTATAACTCCATCAATCATTCAAAAGCAACGAATTACACCAATGCAAGAGTGGAAGGTGTAGATACAGATAAACGTGATGTTTTTGTAGCGGCTGTTCCTCGTAATGATATGGTTAATGGTAAGATAAACTTTAAAAGCTTAAGCAAATATAGTGGCACAGCATTGTCAGCTTCCGTACCACATATCGTTCCTATTACTAGCAACAAATTTATGGTACTATGGCAAGAAGTGAAGAAAGTAACCGATGAACCTTTCAAAAATTATATCGACGATGGACATCTGAAATATGTTTTATGTGGATGGAGCGGGCAAACCGCTAGACAGCGTACAAACTGTTCCTTATTTTCGATTATCGGAAGTGCAGCCGGTCGTGAATCAAAATAAAGTAATTTGGTTTACCAATGTAAAAAATCAACGTACTTTCTATGAAATTCCGTTATCGGCTTCTTAAGCAGTTTAATGTTACTGCAATGTAGAAGATTAAATCAATAGTAAGTACAATAGGAGTATAATAATGGACAAACTAGTAACTCGTTGTGATTGGGCGATGAAACATGCATTAGAAGAAAAGTATCATGATCAATTTTGGGGTATACCCGTACATGATGATAAACAATTATTCAAAATGCTACTATTGGAAGGACAGCAAGCTGGTTTAAGCTGGTTGACGATTTTGAAAAAAATGGACACATTATGTGCTGCATATGATAACTTTGATCCTGTCAAATTAGCCGAATACGATGAACAAAAGGTTGCGCAGTTGTTAGCAGATGAAGGTATTATTCGTAATCGTCAAAAAGTACAAGCAGCTATTCATAATGCGAAGCAATATTTAAAATTGTGTGAACAACACCAATCGCTGGATCGCTTTCTATGGAGCTATGTAGATTTTCAGCCTATTCAAAATAATTGGTCAGTCATAACAGAAGTACCCGCGCGATCGGAGCTGTCTGATCAAATAAGTCAAGATTTGAAACGATTAGGATTTAAGTTCGTTGGTACGACGACGATGTATGCCTTTATGCAAGCTGTCGGAATTGTTAACGATCATTTACTAACATGCTCTTTCCGTGAAGCGGATCGAATAGTTTAAACGAAGAGAAGCTGGATGGAAAAATGTATTTTTTATTCCATCCAGTGTGATCGTGTGAATATGCTGCAGCATTTCTTACACCCCTTCTTCAAGTTCCCACTAGAGCAAGTGGTGATTGCATGGCATAATGTATCTAGCCCCTTCCCATGGCCGTTTATACGTTTACTCGTACAAAACTTCGTATCTAGCCCCTTCCCAAGACTGTTTATATGTTTATTCATACAAACCCTACGTATCTAGCCCTTTTCCAAGACTGTTTATACGTTTACTCGTACAAAACCTATATATCTAGCCCTTTTCCAAGATCGTTTATATGTTTTTTCAAACAAATCTAC
This sequence comes from Paenibacillus yanchengensis, assembly GCF_042684845.1. Classification (NCBI taxonomy): domain Bacteria; kingdom Bacillati; phylum Bacillota; class Bacilli; order Caryophanales; family Paenibacillaceae; genus Paenibacillus; species Paenibacillus yanchengensis. Next base: position 2,232 of record NZ_JBHUMH010000059.1, read on the forward strand.
GTTACTAGTTAGTTATTAGTTTTTCTCTGATTTCTGGAACGCCTCCGTAGTTTGGGCATGAACTACAAATGGCTTAATTTTTAATTTATAAATATTTTTTTGTACGATACATTACTAGCCTGTACCATTTTATAGCTTCTTGCATATTCTACTAGAAATATTGCAAGGAGGAAGATCAATGATGGAAGAGTTTTTGCAGTATATTTCTGAACAGTCGTTAATTCTTATTCCAGTACTCTATGTTATTGGAATATTATTGAAGAAGACACCACAAGTAAAAGATTGGGTTATTCCATGGATATTACTAGTATGCGGTGTTACATTGTCTATTTTTTTAGCTGATGATGTATTACAAGGAGTTATTCAAGGTGTATTGGTAACAGGTGCTTCGGTACTTGGACATCAGTTATATAAACAATCGAAAGATAGAGATATGAGTAGTAAATAAGGAGATCAAAGCAAGCTTCCATAAATTCGTGGAAACTTGCTTTTTTTTTTGTTGCACATTAAAGGCGCACTCTACATACCAAATATAGTAAATTATCAATTTATGTGAATGAATAGTTGCATTCTGTTGTAAAAGTCGCTTATTCTAATAAGTGTAGTAAAAAATAAATTTTTATAGGTGTATGTACCTATAAATATAAAGTATAATAAATTTTGAGAGTCTTTCTTATTAAATTTAAAGTAATTTGGGCATATATATCTTGAAAAGTATCCAAATTTCATAAATATTTCAAATGTTTTTTGTATAATATAAATAGCTACAGGTGGGGTGATAGGACGAATGGAATGGTTGATGTATGCGATTGCAGCATTCGCTATAATAGCTGTTGGTTGGTATTACTTTGTTACTATGGTCAATAAAATATATGGCCGCAAATCAGTTGAAGCAAATAAAGAAAAGCAATGGTTTGGAACATTATATAATAATCACATAGATGCAGTTATTTCTGTAGATCAAAATTTTCGGATCATGGAAGCTAATAGTCGAGTGGAAGAACTGTTGGGTATACAGATCGATTATTTTAAAGGTCGTCCAATCGAAACGATCGTGACAGCGGTCAAGTATGAGCAACAGGAAATGCTTAGAGATTACTTTATGAGAGTGTATTGTGGAGAATTAACAGAATTTAATACAGTAGCCCATAATGAGGATGGTTCGAGTGTAGCACTTCAGCTACAGTGTATTCCATTTCAAATAGATGATGTTGCGAGTGGTAGCCATTTTATTATTAGAGATATTACAAAAGAAGTACAGTCACTGGAGCAGATGAAAGAACTCGCATATCAGGACGAATTAACGGGGCTAGCTAATCGTCGTCATTTTTATGAGCTGTTACAGCAATTTATAGTGAAGTATCGGGTAACAGGTGTTCCAATTGCTGTGTTGATTATGGATTTGGATGGATTCAAACAAATTAATGACTCCATAGGGCATTTTGCAGGAGATCGTTACTTGCAGTCTATTAGTGATCAGTTAAGAAAAGTTGCTGCGGCTTACCAAGCGGAGATTGCTAGACTAGGCGGCGATGAGTTCGCCATCGTGTTTGAGCATGATCAAGTATGGACAGCTGCTGAAAAATTATCAGAACAAATTATTGCGCACATACAAGAAGCAATTCCAGAGCAGGAGCAGATAATACCTGTATCTATTAGTATTGGAATAGCTATTTATCCAGATGATAAATTAGATATGATGGATCTTCTCAAAGCTGCTGACGAAGCGTTATATGGTGTGAAAAGTAACGGGAAAAATGGCTATCGTTTTTACAAGGAAAAGGAGAATTACGTAAAAAAAAAGTTGTCAGCGGCTAGCGAGATAAATGATAACAAAAAAATACAAACAAATGAACGTCTGGCAAGTCGGCATGATGATGTTCTTACGTTAACTAATTCAGATCGAGAGCATATATAGATGCAAAATAAAAACCAGTACACAGTTATATCTATCCATTTAAATGTGATTGGATGCTGCTGAGTACTGGTTTTTTGTCGTTATGTTTAAATACGATTACTCCGTTTTTTCATGATCGTTAGTCAATTTTAGTACATCAAATAGTTTGAATAGTAAACTGGATAAGAGCGCTACGACAGTAGCTAACGACATACCGGTTAATGTTAGATCACCAACGCTAAACTCTACACCACTTAATCCTACGACAAATACGATAATCGTCAAATACAGGTTCGTTGGCTTGTTATAGTCTACTTTGGACTCGATAAGCATCCGAAGTCCTGATGCAGCAATTACACCAAACAGAAGTAGGGAAACGCCCCCCATAACAGGCGGTGGAATTACAGCAATTAATGTAGCCACTTTCCCTGAAAAGGATAGCAAAATGGCAATAATTGCTGCTCCTCCGATAACGAAAGTCGAGTAAACTCTGGTGATTGCTAGCACCCCAATATTCTCTCCATATGTCGTGTTTGGCGTTGACCCAGTGAAACCTGATATAATGGTAGAGATCCCATTTCCAAGTAGTGATCGATGAAGTCCAGGATCTTTCTGCAAGTCTTTGCCGACGATGTTACTTGTTACGACTAAATGACCAATATGTTCGACAATAACAACGAGTGCAGCCGGTGCAATAGCGATGATCGCAGACCAATGGAATTCTGGAAATGTAAATTGTGGTGTTTGGATCCAATTAGCTTCACTTACTGCCGACATTTCTGTCATTTTCATAAAGTAAGCTATGACATATCCACTAATAATACCGAATAGAATAGGGATGATGCGCATAAAGCCACGAAATAGAATAGATCCAAGTATTGTAATTGTCAGGGTAAGGACAGAAAGTAGCACATTATTACTATTCATCGTCCAATCGGCAGTGCCATCGGATATCCAGCCTGCATTTCTAGCAGCTACTGGTATAAGCTCGAGACCGATGAGCGCGATAATGGCCCCCATAGCTGCTGGTGGAAAGGCAACATCGATCCAGCTGGTGCCGACTTTTTGAATAATGAAAGCGACGATGGTAAAGATGATACCCACAACGATGAAACCACCTAAAACTGCTGCATAACTACTTTCGCCAAAAGCGGCGTTCTGAATTATTGCAGAGGCAGGAGCAATGAAAGCGAAGCTAGAACCTAAGTAGGCGGGAATCATTCCTTTACTAATCCATATGTATAGTAGTGTTCCTATTCCGTTCATCAATAAACAGATGGCAGGATCAACCCCTAATAGGTTTGGAACTAGTACCGTAGAGCCGAACATCGCAAATAGATGCTGTAGGCTGAGCATGGCACTTTGGCCAAGTGGGGGTCTTTCATTGACACCAATCGATTTTCTCACGTTATCCCGTCCTTTTGTACAAAATAATGCATTATGCCATTGTTGATTTTACAACTTTGTTATCGACTTGACAATGATTAGTTACACAGCAATAAGTAATTGTTACTATTTTTGTTTTTTTACGTACATAATAACTAGACTAGACTCGAGAGGAGCAATTGATTTGAATTTTATGGGGCAAAATCAAAATGAAGATGAAGGCAATAATCAATCCCAAAAACCATCATTTAAACCAGTTAATGCTGGAAAGACGATAGCTATTGTTATTGCTGCTATTGTAGTTATTTATTTGGGATCAACTTCTTTTTATACGGTACAAGAACAAGAACGAGCAGCTATATTAACGTTTGGAGCTTATACACACGAAACAGGATCAGGGCTACACTTTAAGTTTCCATATCCGATACAAGAAGTAGTGAAAGTACCGGCAGAGTTAACGCAATATATTACGTTAGGCTATCGAGATGAAGGAAAAAAAGCGAATGAAACGATAGAATCAGAAGCAATGATGATTACAGGTGATGAAAACATTGTTATCGCTGACGCAGTCATTACTTGGAAAATTTCTGATATTGGAAAGTATTTATACAATATTGATAATGCAGAGCAAATTTTGCACAATGCAGCAAGTGCATCAGTTCGTTCAGTCATCGGATCTCAAAAATTGGATTTTGCTATTACAGATGGTAAAACGGTTATTCAAGATGAAGTACGTAGCCGCCTTGTAGAACTACAAACGAAGTATGATACGGGGATTCAAATTATTGACATCAAGTTCCAAGATATTGAACCACCTGGTGGAGAAGTTGAAGATGCATTTCGTGATGTAACGAACGCACGTGAAGAGAAAAACACGAAAATTAATGAGGCAAAACGTTATGAAAACGATCGTATTCCGAAAGCAAGAGGGGAAGCACAAGCGTTAATCGAAAATGCTGAAGCAGACAAAAAATCTAGAGTTTTGAATGCTGAAGGTGATGTAGCTAAGTTTAACGCGATTTATAAGGAGTACGTCAATAACAAGAGTGTTACAGAAAGTCGTTTAATATTGGAAACGTTAGAGAAAATATTACCTAACGCACAAATATTAATTACAAATACAGGATCGAACACTGTAAATTATTTACCACTTAATGAGTTGTTACAAGGAAAAGAAAATGGTAATAAAATCGAGAGTGAAAAAGGGAAAGCGCCCGTTGTGAATGAGTCATCATTCAGTACTAAAACGCAACCGCAAGAAAAATCAGAAAATCCTTCATCAACAAATGATGTTTCGACTGAAGTAGATTTACCTAATACGAATCCGGAACAGTCTAGTAATGAAAATGGTCAAAGCGCAACTCCAGGAGGTAATCGATAATGAATAAACGAATAGTAGCAACAGTTGTTGGTGTTGTTATACTTATTATATTAGCATCCACATCATTGTTTACAGTGAAGGAAGGCGAATATAAAGTAGTGTTACGGTTTGGAGAAGCCGCTCGAACGGTTACTACTCCTGGGTTAAAGCTTAAAGTTCCTTTTATAGAAAACTTAACAACTTTACCGAAATATCAAATGACATATGAAAGTGCTGCAACGCAAATTTTAACGAAAGATAAAAAGATTTTGTTTGTAGATAATTTTACAGTTTGGCGGATTAATAATCCTGAAAACTTTTATAAAAAGCTACATTCGATCAGTAATGGTGTGAAACGTATTGATGAGGCTGTTTTTAATGCCATGCGCCGAAAACTATCGGAAGTGGATTATGACAACATTATTAGTGAAAATACAGAGCGCGGAAATATTAACGATCAAGTGACGAATGATGTTATTGTAGCATTGGAAAGAGATGATTATGGTATTGAAATCGTTGATGTGCGTATTAAACGTACGGATTTACCGGAAGGGAACAAGCAAAGTGTTTATAACCGAATGATTTCTGATCGTAAATCGATGGCTGCTCGTTATTTGTCTGAAGGAGATGAAGAGTCTCGTAAAATTACATCCAAAGCAGATAGAACAGTAAAAGAGTTAATTGCTCAAGCGGAAGCGGATGCTAAAAAAATTGTTGCCTCTGGTGAGTCGGAAGCTGCCAAAATTTATAACAGTGCATACGGGAAAGATCCGCAATTTTATAATCTATATCGAACGCTAGAAAGTTACGTTGTTACATTGCAAAACGAACCTGTAATAATGATCCCAATTGAGTCTCCATATGCCAAAATATTGCTCGGGCAATAATAAATTTTTAGAAGAAAAATGATTGCTTCCCACTGTAATATATTTCACTGTACAGATGTTTAAGAGTGTAGTATCATCCAATCAAATGAACAAAATAGAAGGATCCTTCGATTGTTGAAGGGTCCTTCCTTTGTACGCTCTAACGAACATGAGAACAGGGGATAGTAAGCGATGAGAGAGCAGGCAGCAACAAAGAAATCAACGTATATGGTATCGCGTCTTGGAATGCATATGTCTGGTCGAGTTTGGTGGAATGTTCGAATTGATTTGGTTGCTTCAATTATTTTTTCGCTATTTAACGTTGTAGTAAATCAGTTTTACATCGCATTTGCTATTCAACATGGAGCAACCCATTTGCAAGTAGGTATTTTATCTGCTGCTCCGGCTATTGGTTTGTTGTTTTCACCAATTTGGGCGAGTTTAATAGAAAAAGCTAAAAGCCCTCGTTTGTACGTAATTATTCCTAATATTGTAGGTAGAGCGTTAATGATCTTACCGGCATTTGTAGCAGAGCCTATAGTTTTTGTAATCGTTTCACTTGTGTATCAAATATTGATGGGCATTCAGTCTCCAGCTTATGCTGCACTAGTATCCAGAATGTATCCATCGAATATACGTGGACGATTGATGGGATATGTGCGCGTAGCAATGGGTGGGTTGATGATACCGCTTGCTTTTATAGTAGGTAGTTGGGCGGAGGTGTCTGGTACGAGTATGCCGCTAATATTTGCAGCAGTTACAGGTACATTATCGATTAGTCTATTTTATTTGTTGCGTGTGCCAAAACAAAGTGATGTTAAGCAACATAACCTTGTTCGCAAAACAGCGAAAATTTCATTCTCAGAACAATGGCAGCTTGTTAAAACGAACCGGATGTTAACGATATTTCTTATTGCTACGACCTTTGCTGGATTTGGCAATATGCTTGCCGTACCACTGTATCAAATTGTTCAAGTAGATGTATTACAATTGTCTAACTTATATTTAGGCTATGCGAGGGTTGCCTATTATGTTGCCTTATTGATTGCTTTTATAATTGTCGGATGGATGATTGATAAACTACCGATTAAATATACACTTGTTATTGGGATTTTGGCTTATGCCCTCGTACCGCTTATTTATAGCATCTGGGGTAATTATAGTGCAGTTATTACGGGTTATATGATTCAAGCAATCGGAGATGCTATTTGGGATATTGGAATATTGGCGTTTGTATTTCGATTATTGCCAGGTAGAGAAGCGATGGTATTTGGTATCCATTTGTTAGCAACTGGTATACGAGGATCGATAGGTCCGCTGTTAGGTGCATCACTGACGGATTCATTACCCATTCCAATCATATTATTGATTGCTTCAGCATGTAGTGTTATTGGGACGTTATTGTTCATATGGGGAAATCGGGGAAAAAATATGCTGATGTAATCAACAGTCGGCTAAATAATAAAAAATGACTCTTGCTATTCGTTACTGTGTAGAAAAAACGAATTAGCAAGAGTCGCTATAGAAAATCAATACAATGAAATTGTTAATGTATCGCGTTCTGAAAGGGAATGGAGTGTAGCTTCACTACCGATAATTTCTACACTGATAAGGGAAGCAATACATTTTTTCAAGGCGTTTTTTCCGGTTTCCAACTTCCGATGTAATACTGCTGATAGTTTATCTAGAGCATGTTTATTTGTATCTGTTAGATAAACAGGAATTGTTTTTTCCTGGAATAAAAATAGAGTTTTCATTAGTACAACCTCCATCCATCAATAATGAAATACTGTAAACGGCGATAACCGATGCAGTTATTATCCTTGTAATTGTATTTTAAATCACAATTATTAAATAATTCTTAAAAATCAATAATAATATCGTTACAAAGTTGTGTCGGATTCAATGGATGAAAAACGAACAATGACAAAATAGCATAAGAAAATGCTAATTTGCAATCTGTTATTGTTTTTTTGCTGCATTTATAATAGTGGGGAAGGGTAAAATGGATAAGTAATCAACGATATGGAGAGGAAGTGTTTAGTATGACACGTATGAATATTGGTTTGCAGATGTACACTTTGCGTGAAGCACTTGCTGAAGACTTTGAAGGAACATTAAGAAAAGTTGCAGCGATAGGATACGAAGGTGTAGAATTTGCAGGTTATGGTGGTATGGATGCTAACTCATTAAAAAATTTGCTGGACGAACTACAGATCAAAGCCATTGGTAGTCATGTTCCGTTAACTTCACTTCTGGAACGATTAGACGAAGAAATTGAATATATGAAAGTAATCGGTGGCAAATATATCGTATGTCCATGGTTGCCTGTTGACGAACGTGATGAAGCAGCTTGGGAAGGGCATGTAGAAGCATTCCGCAAAATTGGTGAAAAGGTTGCTGCTGCTGGTCTAGTGTTTGCTTATCATAATCATGATTTTGAATTCCATGTAAAAATGGATGGACAACCTGTATTTGATGCATTGTATAGTAAAATTGACGCTGCTCACTTACAAGTAGAAATGGATATTGGTTGGGTACAATATGCAGGTAATGATCCATTAGCTTATATTCGTAAATATAGCGGTCGTTTGCCACTGTTGCACTTGAAGGATTATCAAGATGGCAGTTTTGAACAATCAGCTATTGCAACGGTTGAACTAGGCAGAGGGAAGCTTGCGTTGAACGATATTATTCAAGTTGCTGAAGAGTCAGAAGTGGAGTGGATTATTGTTGAGCAAGATATTTGTATGAATCCACCGCTAGAAGCAGTAGCCGAAAGTTTTGAATGGGTAAAAAATAATTACATGAACAAATAAGGTGAAGTATGTATTTTTAAATAGAGGAGAATTTAGAAATGAGTAAAATTCGTGTAGCCGTAGTTGGATGTGGATCGATTTCAAAATTTCGTCATGTTCCAGAGTATGCGGCGAATGACAATGTAGAGCTGATTGCATTTGTTGACCCTATTATAGAAAGAGCAGAAAACATGGCAGTTATTCATGGTGGCAAAGCTTTCGCTACTCACCTAGAGATGTTAGCGGAAATGAAGCCAGACGCTGTTAGCGTATGTACACCGAATAACGTGCATGCTTCTATTAGTATTGATGTTGCTAATGCTGGTGCACACGTTTTGGTTGAAAAACCAATGGCGGTTACAGATGAAGAAGCGGCTGCAATGATTGAAGCTGCAAACAAAAACAGTGTAAAATTGATGGTGGGACACAATCAACGTTTTATGCCGCCACACGTGAAAGCAAGAGAAATTTTGGCAAGTGGAAAATTAGGTAAAGTGTTAACATTCCGGACTACTTTCGGTCATCCCGGTCCAGAATCGTGGAGTATTGATGGACGCGAAAGCTGGTTTTTCCGTAAAGAAGAAGCAATTATGGGTGCTATGGGAGATCTAGGTGTTCATAAGTCTGATTTGATCCGTTATTTACTTGCTGATGAAGTAGAAGAAGTTGCTGCATTTATTGGTACAGTTGATAAAAAAGATACCGATGTTGATGATAACTCTTCTTGTTTAGTAAGAATGAAAAGTGGAGCGATTGGTACACTTGTTGCTAGTTGGACGTATTACAAAGGTGAAGATAATTCGACAGTATTATGGTGCGAGAACGGTGTAATGAAAATTGGAACGCACCCTGATGATCAAGTTATCGTTGAACTACGTAATGGTAGTATTGAAAAACATAAAGTTGGCGCTATTGCAACAAACGATAAGCAAGAAGTTAGTGGTGTAGTTGACGAATTTATAAATAGTATTTTGGAAAACAGAACACCTGCTGCATGTGGCGAAGAAGGTCGCAAATCGTTAAACGTTATTTTATCGATGTTCGAATCTCAAGCAACCGGAAGATTTGTAAAACCAAATAACTAAATATATAATGCAGTTTCCAAATGATACGATGCAAGCCGATGATCACTCGATTAATATAAACCGAGTGGTTATCGGCTTTTTTTTTGCTATTTGCTGGCGTGGTTAGTGTGCCTATTTACTGCTTTATTAGCGTATCCCTTTCGATCAGTTGCAATGGAAACTGATCCAGGGGGATACGACTAATAAGGAATTAATAAGAAATTAGTAACGGATTAGTAAGGGATTTAGAAAAATTAGAATGATAAGAGAGGGGAATGAAGAGATTTTAATAAACGTATAAAAACGTTGATACATCAACACATTCATTTTCTTTGGAAATTATTATGTCATGCAATACAGTATTGCTCGTGTTACCATGAAAAAGTCGAGAAGAGCAGACACAACTAAATTACTAGAAAGGATGTCTCGGACGATGAAAAAATGGGGAAAGATACTTGCAGCTACAGTTATTGCATCAACAATAGGTAGTACGTCATTGCTACCACAGCAAACGGTAGAAGCGAAACATGCACAAAAGAATGAGGAAAAATCACATTGGCAACACGATCATAAATTAGATTGGAAGGCACAGTCTTTTGAGTGGCATGTACAAACGAAACTGTTAGCCAATTTGGCTGAACAGTCGGGCATTTCAAAGCAAGAATGGAGTAAAATTGAAAAATTGTTATATTCTATTATAAAATGGAAGCCTTCGGAATCAAAGCCAACACCAGCGCCAACGGTGAAGCCAACACCAGCGCCAACGGTGAAGCCAACACCAGCACCAACGGTGAAGCCAACACCAGCACCAACGGTGAAGCCAACACCAGCGCCAACGGTGAAGCCGACACCAGCACCAACGGCACAGCCTGGTTTTACGAAGGAGCAATCGGAAATTTTGCAACTAGTTAATAAAGAGCGAGCAGCGGTTGGGTTAGCTGCTTTGCAATTAGATAGCTTACTTAATAAAGTTGCTACAGAAAAAGCAAGAGATATGGATGTCAATAATTATTTTGATCATCAATCACCAACCTATGGTTCACCTTTTGAGATGATGCAAAGTTTTGGTGTGAAATATCGTTACGCAGGTGAAAACATTGCTTCAGGATATAGAACGAGTGAAGAGGTAATGCGTGGTTGGATGAATAGTCCAGGTCATAAAGCGAATATATTGAAATCATCGTTTACTAAGCTAGGTGTAGGCTATGTGAATGGTGAATGGGTACAAATGTTCACTGGGTAAGCGATTAAAATAGAGCCGAGTGATGTGCCAAAAAGTGTGTAGTAAAAAAGGAGTATAACATTGAATAAAAAATTTGCATTTATTTTAATTATATTAATAACTTCGTTATTATCATTAAAAGCAGCGGAAGCGTTGAGTGTATCGAATCCGCAATTAAATAAGAAGCAGGTTCAAACACTGTCCAGCGACGAAGTAACTACTCTAGGCAGTGCAAAACCAACATTAAAGAAAACTGCCTATGAAGAAAGTGTACCACAAGTGAAGGCAGCGAACGGAAAAGTTTACACTTATACAAAAAAGCTAGCTGTTAAAGCGACGGCATATACGGCATCTGCTGCTGAAAATGGTGGTTGGGGCGCTGTAGATTACTTTGGTAATAAATTAAAGGTAGGAACTGTTGCGGTTGATCCGAAAGTGATACCGTTGGGAACGAAGCTGTATATTACAGGATATGATTATGCGGGCTTACCTGAAGGCGGTATGTTAGCAGTTGCTAGTGACATTGGCGGAGCAGTAAAAGGGAACAAAATAGATATATTCGTTCCCGATTCCCGCAGTCAAGCGATGAAGTTTGGTATTCAAAAGCTAAAAGTTTTTGTTATCGAATAGGAGATTTATTAATTAATTCTGAGATCAATACAATTTGATAGTCCTCTTTTTGCAACATTTCAATGAGCTCGGGCAAAGCTTCAATGGTTCCCATTAGACTTTGCCCGCTTCCACCACCAGCATGTTGCAGTATAATGGATCCGGGCTTGAGCGTACGGTTGATGTTCATCATCACTTGCTCGCTGCTCGGATTATTTTTCCAATCCTCGGAATCAACATCCCAATTTACGATAATAAAGTTTTCTTCGGCACTCCATTTTAATTGTTGCTTATTAACTTCTCCATAGGGCGGACGTATAAAGCGAGGGGAATAACCTGTAATTTTTTTTAATATCCGGTTCGTCTCCATAATTTGCTGTTGATATTCTGCCAAAGTAAGTTTAGTTAGTAAAGCATGGTTATAGGAATGGTTTCCAATTTCGTGTCCATCATCTATCATACGTTTCACAAGTTCAGGGTTAGCCTTCGCTCGTTCACCAACGATAAAAAAATTCGCTTTTACGTTATATGTAGCTAAAATATCAAGTACTTGTGGTGTGAATCGATGATCAGGAGCATCGTCAAAGCTTAATGCAACTTGTCGCTTGTCACGTGTTCCATGCAAAAAATAATGTTGAGGGAACATTTGCTGCAATTGTTGCCAAGAGATTGTTTCTTTTCTAGTTGTATCACGTTTCGTATTTGATTTTTGAGGGGAACGTTGTTGCTTTGGTACCTTTCTATCCGGTGAAGATAAGTAATTATAATTGTCGCCGTTTGCTGCGCTCGTAGTTGGTGTAACATGCCATACAACTGCACAGAGGAGTAGTATTGCTAGAGAAACACGCAATAAAGTTCCTATTTGTCGTATGTGCCGCTGCATTAATCTGCTCATGCTGATCATCCTTTACACGTTTTGTCATGTAGTTTAGTGTGCCCGCAAACGACGTTTTCATGCGACTATTTAATTTTAAAAAGTTGTATTGTTCGTTGTAGTTGCGTAGACATAGACAACATTTTTTCTGTTTCTGCCACTACAGATTGGACGGATACCATTTGTTCGTTCATCGATGCAGATACTTGTTCTGTACCTGCTGCTGATTGTTCTGTAATTGCTGATATATTTTGAACGGAATTAGAAATTTGTTGTGCACCTAGTAGCATTTCTTCACTTTCTGCTGCGAATGCTTGAATTTGGTTAGTAATAAACTCGATACTCTGAACAATTTCAGCAAAGATGGTCGCTGTCTGCTGAATATTGTTTGCTTGTTTTTTTACTACTTCTTCATTAGCTAACATGTCTTGCATAGCTTGGTTAATATGTTCATCGATTTTTTTTACTAAATGGAATACTTCTTTTGTTGAAGCACTTGATTCTTCAGCTAGCTTACGAACTTCATTGGCGACTACAGCAAATCCACGACCATGTTCGCCAGCACGAGCAGCTTCTATAGAAGCATTCAATGACAGTAGATTGGTTTGTTCTGCAATCTCTGAGATCGTTTTAGTAATAGCTGAAATACCTTTTGCACTGCTCGCAAGCTCTTTTATCGCATCTCCAACTTTGTTCGTTGCTTCTATATTACGCTGCATACTGATCTCTTGCACATCTAATGCTTCTCGACCTTGATTTACCAATGTAATCATTTGTTCAGAACGATTGTTCATCTCGTAAGTAGATTGAGTATAATTAGCTACTTTTCGTTCGATTGCTACGATCGATTCGCTCATTTCATGAACATCATCAGAGATTGCACTAGCACCTGTAGCAAGTTCATTCGCTGAAGCGGCTACTTGTTCCATAGCTAATTTCACATTGCTGTTTTTTTCGAAAATACTACGGCTAGATTCATTAACTAATCGTGTAATGCTGCTCGTTTCTGTTAAGATATCGCGTAATTTGTCAATCATGCTATTGAAAGAATGAGCTAAATTGCCAGCTTCATAAGTATCTACATCAATTTTTTGAGTGAAATCCCCTTTTGAGATACGATGGGCGGCGTTAGAAATATCCTCCAGTGATCCCGAGAAAGATGATTCAAAGATTTTAGATGCAGGATATATCACCACAGCCATGATAGCGGTTACAAGTAATAAAGGTAGTAACGCTGCTTTAGAAATAAGCAGTGCAATTGCGGTGGAAACAGTGAAGGTGATTAGTAAAGAATAAAGCATAACAAGCGTCTTATTGCGGACTGACAATGAATAGTACCAACGACCCATAAGCCATTTCTCCTTTCGACTATACACGATAGCGAAAGTATAGCATTTTTAGCTGGAAAGGTCTATAAAATTTGTTATCAAAACTTTTTATTCATAAAATTTCATATTTTTGGTGGGGAATAATTCTAAGGAAATGGGTATAAAGACGCAAATGCATGTGCGGTAAATACGAATGATTTATTCGGTGTGCAAATATTTTGCCGATGATACGATAGAGATACGACAGGAAAAGGTCAATAATTGTCGAAGCGACGAGGAGGTAATGGGATGAATGAGGAAACAGTTTCACTATCTAGGCAAGTGGATTTTGTATTTCGTCAACTAGAGAAGGAATTAACGAATGCAGTAGCTGGTACAGTATTAATTCATATTCGGAATAATGCTATTGGAAAATTCGGTGTGAAACACCATCCGATTAATTGTAAAGATGGTAAATTAGAAAATAATTACTTTACAGGACTAACGCCGAGTCAAGTGGAGGAATTTCGACAAATTGCCGTGCAGGCGTTGCAATATCGCAGTAATTGGACGCATGGAGAAATACTATATGATTTTTCTGTCAAGCAAAATCCGAAATCTTGGTCAGCAAGTGTTCTCTATGAGTCCAACTACAATATGGCTTATTGGAATTCAAACTACTCCCAGAGTGCTTCTGGTGCTTCTGTTATGGAGAGAAGTTATCCACGGAGAGTGAAGTAAGTATGTAATAAATGTTTTCGTTTATTTTGGTTAATTACTTTCATTAAGACTTTGTTTTTTTCTGCGAAGTTTAGCCTTTACAATGAACCCAGCACCTGTACTAAGGAGAGATAGCGTACCGAAAAGTAATACATACCAAAAGCTATGGCTTATTGCTATCGCCGTTAAGCTTAAAAAAAGTGTTGTAATTATTGCGAACGTTAACGAAAGCGGTTTGGACATCAGAAATAGCTCCTTTCTTCTCGATATATAAGTGTGGCTAAATATCGAAGTTTATAAATGGTAAAAATATGCTAATAAAAAATAGAAAATAGTTTGTATAGTAAAAAAGAAATTGCACATAATATGTTTGCAAGCTTGCTACACATTATAATAACTCCAAAACAAAGTGAGAATTCGAAGGGAGCAACACAAAATGGCAAACCAAAACAATCGCAATAGCAGCAATCAGCTTGTAGTACCACAAGCTACACAAGCTTTGAACCAAATGAAAATGGAAGCAGCTCAAGAGCTAAACATTCAATTTTCTCCAGATGGTTACAACGGAAATCTTTCTACACGTGATGCAGGTTCAATTGGTGGATATATTACAAGAAAGCTTGTCCAAATTGCAGAACAGCAATTGTCAGGTAAATAGCCGTTAATTGATTGCTATTCACAATAGTTAAAGCAGAGCCCAAGGATTATCCTTGGGCGTTTTTATTTTAGCACGGATGGATCAGTTTGCAAAATAAGTTAGACTGGAGTCACTGGTGTAACAACTGTGCCGTGGAATGGATATTCATATTCAATTGGACCATCAAAAGTGACGTAATCTAAGTTTAACATTAATAGTAGATGTCGAATACCTGTAGTTGGATCACTAATAATAATATGATCTCGACCAGCAGCTTCGATCACGCCTCGAAATATTTTGGCATTCCACTCCGAATTATTTTCATATGTCATATAAAAAGTTCCTATTTTTCCACGATTTAATCTCAAAATATTCTCCACGTAAGACTCTTCCATTTGATTGTTGGTTGGTGCTGGCATTGGCATTGGTTGCATCGGCATATAATTCATTGGCATATATCCTGCCGGCATATTAGGATAAGGCATCTTCATCGCTTGCATCGGCATCGCCATATTTGGTTTGCCAGCCATTTTTCCCATCGGCATATTAGACATTTTGGACATGCTGCCCATTGGCATATTGGACATATTCGGCATATTGCTCATTTGACCCATTGGCATATTTGCTGCACCCATATTTGGCATTGCCATATTACTCATTTGATTATTGTTCACCATTAACACTCCTGTTCACGTACTTATTGGTTTTCATTAAAAGCTTACTTCAATTAGTAGACATTTGGACAATCGCCATAGGTTGGTACAAAGAAGCAATGTTTTTTGTATCTTCCACTATTTACTTGATTATACCAAGTAGGGGGGCAAGGGCCGTCAGGACGATAAAACCACAAGGCGTTCGAAGCGGGATGCTGGCGTTCCCCCGAAACTGTTCGTTCTGCAAGCCTAACTTCACGGTCACGTGCTTTTTGATAGAAGTAACTTTTTTGAACGGCTTCAAACCCACCCGGAGACTGATAGATCATATCGGGAATGCTACGGATATTTCGAAAATCCATACAATCACCTTTTACACGATTGACACCGACATTTCCAACCATAAGCATTCCAAGTTCGCCTTCGCCTTCTGCTTCAGCACGCATCAGCCTAGCAAGTTGTCTAGTGTGTTCAGCATTTGTTTTTATAACAGCCACATGTTTTCTTCCTTTCTATTACAATGAAATTTCTATTGGGCATTCATCTATAAATTTAGTTTATTAAGTAATTAACAAATTGGTGACAATTTGCACAACATTTTTACGTGTCGAATTCATGAACATAAGCCGTTTACATTGTCTTTATACGTAATTTTAGGTATGATTAATGACGGTTGTAGTAGAAAAAAAGTCGTAATATGATTTAAATCATTGCGGCTTTTGATTATAATTAGGAGGCTCACTTCGTGTTAAAGGAACTTTATGAATTGACGAAACCACGGTTGCTCCGGTTGAACATGTTTGCTGCACTAGGTGGATTTTGGGTTGCTTCCAAGTGGCAGCTTGATTTTTGGCTTATGCTTTCAATGTTGATCGGCTCCACTTTAACGATGGCGTCAGCCACAGTCATTAACAATTACTGGGATCGCGACTTTGATACGCGAATGGAACGAACAAAAAACAGAACACTACCGATGGGGAAAATGAAACCATCTGCTGTACTGCTCTATGGGCTACTGTTAGGAGTTAGTGGAATCGTTATTTTGTTTATCGTTGAACCAGTTACTGGTTGGTTAGGTCTTTTGGGTTGGTTTGCTTATGTTATCATTTATACGATTTGGTTAAAAAGAAGATCGACTTGGAGTACAGCAGTTGGTGGAATCGCTGGAGCGATGCCTCCGGTTATAGGGTATTGTGCGGTTACTGGGACTGTTGATATTGGTGCATGGGCTTTGTTCGCCATCTTGTTTCTGTGGCAGCCTGCACACTTTTGGTCACTTGCTATTCGTAGAGTGGAAGAATACCGCGCTGCAGGCTTTCCATTATTACCAGTAGTTAAAGGAATTAAACGAACGAAACTGCAAATGATTCCTTACATTTTCTTATTGCTTCCTACTGTTATCGTTCTTTATGTGTATCAATTTGCTGGCATTTATTTTTTAATTATTTCCTTAGCGTTAACACTTATTTGGTTAGTACACACGATTATGGGGTTAAAAGCAGAAGATAACGACAAATGGGGCAAACAAAATTTTATTATTTCTATTAATTATTTAATGATTGTGTTTATTGCAATGATTGCTAATACTTTAACGGCTGCTTAATTTTTTTTTATTATGGGGGTAGCTTAGATGGGGTTCATACGGAAACATAGTTTTAAAATTGCTGTATTGGTGTTGTTGCTCGCAGTTGGAGCGTATTTATTTTATTCACTCGTATGGAGTAAAGGACAACCTTTACCGATCGAGATGGATGCACCAGAGTTTACGATACAAGATATAGATGGAAAGGAAGTATCGCTCGCTGATACGGCAGGTAAGGTGAAGTTAGTTTATTTTTACTTTGCCAATTGCCCGGATGTATGTCCACCGACAACTTTTTTACTGTCACAACTACAAGATTTGTTACGAGAAGATAAGTCTTTAGTTGAAAAAGCAGAACTAATATCAATTACGTTTGATCCGGTACGAGATACACCTGAAGAAATACGTAACTTTGCAACGCGTAATCATGCGCAATTCGATGGCTGGCATTTTTTACGTGGAGAAGAGGAAGCTACGAGAAAATTGGCTGAAAGTTATAAAATCGTTGTCACAAAAAATAAAGAAACCGGTGAGTTTGGTCACTATAATCGGATTATACTAGTAGATAAAGATAATCAAATCCGTAAGTGGTTCAATGGTAGTGATGAAATGCTATCAGCAGAAGATATGTTCAAAGAAATGAAACGATTGTTTTAAATGATGAGAAATGAAAAGCTGGTTGCCGCAAATAAGTCTATTTGCAAACTACCAGCTTTTGTTGTATAACCATACTACTATGTGGGGAAGCAAGGGTTAATCTAACAGCAATGCCTCGTAATTGATATATTCGTTTAGTTCAGCTTTTTCTAATTGTATTACTAAATAATCAAGGGGAGTTTTTTCAACTCCTGGATAGCCACGTCTAGTGTAAAGATGAACGGCATCTGGAAATAAGTCACGGAGCATTCCCCGGATTCGTTTGCCGGAAGCATCATTGTCGGTGAAAATATAAACGTGTTTGTTAGCAGCTTGCTTGCGCAAAAGTGCCAGTTGATCTTCTCCAGGTGTACCATAAGTGCATAATATATCGATATCGGTGTGTAATAATTTACGCAGTTTAGATCGATCATTTTTTCCTTCAACAATAATGACGTTGTCCACGTTTGACACCCCCATCGCTGCATCATTATATATGTAGTTTATCATCAAATAGCGAGTAAACCAACTATGCTCGTTAACTTGCAAATGTCAATAAGCGGTGCGCAAATGTTTGGAGTAGATGATTGGTAGTATCGTAATGGCAGTCATAAGTAATAAAAAGGCAATGTAGTATGGTGAAACATAATTACGTAATGCTCCAGCTGCTACTGGTCCGATAAAGGCACCGATCGAAGTAGCGATAGACAGAATAGAAAATGTTCGTCCATATTTTACGCCGCCACTTAATTCAATTAACATAGTAGATAGTGCAGGTAAGGTTACTCCTTTTGCAAGTCCCACCATAAATAGTAATACCGTAAGTGGTATCGCTACTTCTGACGCAATTAGAAAATAAACGATAGCAATGCTAAAAGCTCCCCATAATGTACGTTGAAAAGCTGGTAAATTGTTCAAAAACATTAAACTGAGCGTAACAAGGGCACCTAAACTAACGATAGAAAATAATAATCCGGTTGTCATCATTGCTTCTGTTGTTTTCGCTAGTAATGGTATTTCGAATGAGAGTATACCTTGCGCACAGCTTAAACCAACAGGTAACAAATAGATTAGCCATGGAATACCGGTACCTTCTGGTTGTAATTTGGGTTTAGGTTTAATAACTACGGGTACAGCATCAGCTATTGGTGCTGGTGATGAAGATAATGGTGCTTTGATGTCTTTTATAAAAAAAATTGCCAATAATGATGTAACCACAAGTAACCATCCTAAAAAAGTGAAAGTCGTCGTGAATCCGATTTTAGCTACTAAATAAGCTCCAGCAGCTGGAGAAGCTACAGAAGCAATCGTATGTACTAGCCCATGCCCCGCCATTAATTTTCCTTGTTGCTTCAAATCATTGGACATTTTGGCGAGCAAAGCCATACAGGCAGGAGACAAAAAGGCAATAACAAATCCACTAATGGAACGAAGCAATAGTAATTGCCAAGGATCGGTGACATAAGCTTGCAGTAATAGAATAATTCCTGCACCAAGTAAACTGAAAATGATAAAACCTTTGCTACCTAACCGATCAACAGCTACTCCTGCGATAACATTTCCAGGCAAATGAGTAATGGAATACATTCCCATCATCAGCCCGATAAAGGATGGTGCTGCGCCGATGGAGATTGCAAACGGTGTTAAAATCGGATATTGTGCGTGCAGATCGAAAAAGGCGATGAACAAAAACAGGTAGAGCCAAATAGCGTTCCTCACTAGGCCTTGCCTCCTTAAAAGTACTATCATAACTACTTGTACGTAATAGTTGTACAACTTATGACTCAAGGTTATAATGTTTGTTATGAATTGGAAGAAAAGTTTACTATTTTGGAGGGGAACTGATGGATTTTTTAGATTTTTCAGCTTATGATTTTGAAACGTGGCAAACATTTTTAAAGGATAAATGGTTAATTATAGCAATTGCTTTGCTGGTTTTAATATTTATTATCCGCTTAGTGAAAACTGTAGTAAAATGGTTGTTAGTTGCTGTTATTGTTATTGGGCTAATATTGTACAGTGGATATTCGCTAGATGATGTAAAGCAATTGGGAACGAATGTAACGACAACTTTAAAACAAGAAGCAGTGGAGTTAATGGTTGCTGGAGCGAAAGATGCTGTATATGAAGTTAATAAAGACGGTAGCTTTATCGTTAAAACAAAATTACTAGAATTAAAGGGTAAAGCTGGTGAAAAACAAGTAACAGTGTCGCTACGCGGGATTGAAATTGGTAAACTAGATATAGACGATACTATTAAAAAGTTTATTGAACAAGCGAAGAATAGCAGTTAAATATTTTATGAACGGTAGGTTTCGATATGGTTAGGAGTGTTAGAGATGGACGACGATAAACAAAAAAAAGAAATGGATCACCAACGTCATTTTTCTTTTCGGCTTAATCTGTTCTTTTTTGTCGTTTTTGCTTTATTTAGTATTTTAGTTGTCCGCTTGGCAGTATTGCAATTTGTGGAAGCTCCTTCTCTTATTGCAGCAGGGGAAAGAAAGCTTACAAGTACAAAACCGATTGCGCCGATTCGCGGCAATATTTATGATGCATCAGGACATGCGATTGCTTATTCTATATCTACACAATCACTGTATTACAGTTTTGCTGCAACAGGCAATGCAGATAAATCTGTAGAACAAGCGAAAGAAGATGCGGTGCAATTAGCAGAAATATTCGAAAAATATGGTGATCCTGAAAATGCGATGACAGCTGAAGAGATTATGCTACAAATGGACTTGAAATTTCAACGGAACACTATTTCTACACCACGTAGAATAAAAACAGATTTGAATCAAAAAGAGATAGCTTATTTCATGGAGAACAGAATTACCTACAAAAATGTTGATATTATGGAAGAAAGTGTTCGTAAATATGATCAAGATACTGTCGCCGTTCAACTTGTTGGTTATTTAAAGAAGTTTAAAGGACTTAATTTAGATAATATGCCTTTTTATAAAAGTAAGAAGGAAGAGACAGATCGTAAGTTGCAATATTTGGAAGAAGAAGAAGTTGGAATGGACGGCTTAGAATTAATGTATCAAGATGTGTTGCGTGGTAAAAATGGGCTTAGAAGCTATCCGGTGAATCGTTTGTCTCAAATTACCGGCCCGATGGAATTTACGCCACCAGAAAAAGGTGCTTCGTTGTATTTAACGATCGACAAACAAGTACAGGTACAAACAGAGCAAGCTATTATGGACCATTTGGAAGTTATTCGTAAGTCGAACAATCGCTTTGAACGTGCTGAATATGCTAATACTGGATATGCTGTGGCGATGGAAGTCGATACTGGAAAAGTAGTAGCGATGGCGAGTATGCCGGACTATAATCCAAATATTTGGGCTGGTGGTAGAATAAGCCAGCAAGATCTTGATGATTTTGGTAGTAATATGAATAATGGTACGATTCAAACGGCATATGGTAATTATACGGACGAAGAGCGGATGAAGCGACCTAACTCCATCGTTCCTCTAGGTTCCACGATTAAGCCACTTACTGTGTTAGTTGGACTTAATGAAGGATTAATTACACCTAATACGTACTATAACGATACATCCAAATATATGTTTGGTCGTGAAGGTTATCGAGTAGCTATCAATAACTCTCAATTCAAAGCATTCGGTTCTATTGATCCAGCACAAGCTATTCGCCATTCGTCCAATACTTTTATGGCGGAGAAAATTGGTAATGCACTAAATATGCGTGGAGATGTAGATGGTAAGTCATCGATTGATATATGGGATGAATATATGAAGTTATTCGGTTTAGGAGTACAGACTGGAAGTGGATTGCCTCATGAATCCGCTGGAATTATTAACTATTATACTGAAGCAGAAAGAGCGAGTAAACAATCAGCACTCATTTATGCTTCATTTGGTCAGCAAGGAAGTTATACGACGCTACAATTAGCGCAATATACAGCTATGCTTGCCAATCGAGGTAAACGGATAAAACCGCAGTTTGTGAATGAAATTCGAACGGCTGATGGAGAGTTAGTGGAAGGCTATACACCAGAAGTGCTGAATGAAGTCAATTATAAAGAAGAATACTGGAAAGAAATCGAGCAAGGTATGGGTCAGGTTAAAGTCGAAGGGTTTGAAGGTTTTAAACATAACTTTAATCGAAAAACGGGTACTTCCGAGCAAGATGTCGGAGGAAAAAAAGTCAATAATGCTGTCTTTATCGCTTATGCACCTGCCGAAAAGCCTAAATTAGCAGTTGCTGTAGTAGTTCCAGATGGAGGATATGGTGGGTATGGTGCAGCGCCGATTGCTCGTAAAATCTTTGATGCATACGATGAAATTATCGGATTGACCGATAAGCCCAAAAAAGAAGTGCAGACAGATGAGGAAAACCCAGAAGAAGGTAATGTGAATAGTAGTTCGGAGGAAGCAGTAGAGTACACTGAATAAAATGAAATAAACTGATAAAAGCTGCGTGAAAACGGAATAATATTCTGTTTACTACGCAGTTTTTTTGTTGTAAAAAATAATGTTGCTCAAGGGAAACATTATTGTGTATAATAAACAAAGAGGCGTATGGTGAAATAAAGTTACTAAGCGCAAATTGGTAGTAGATTGCATATAAATAGAGAGATACAGCAGTATTATAAATTAATTATTAGTCTACACAGCATATGGAGGAACTGGTATGAGAAGGTTAGTTAATCGAGGATTACAGATGTTGTTACTAGCTACGAGCATAATATTGATTGTCGCTGGGTGCTCTAGTGAAGGAAAAGTGGATGGCAAGCTTAACATTACAACAACTACTGGTATGATCGCTGATATTGCAAAAGAGGTTGGCGGACCATATGTACATGTTATTGCATTGATGGGTTCAGGTATTGATCCTCACTTATATCAAGTGTCGCAAGGGGATATTCGGAAACTGGATAATGCCGATATCATTTTCTATAATGGGTTACATTTGGAAGGGAAAATGGTAAATATGTTTGAAAAGTTAGAAAAAAAGAAAACAACGGTTGCCGTATCTTCTGCTCTAGATCCATCACAATTAATGAAGGATGAAGGGCAAGGAGAAGATGCTTATGATCCTCATATTTGGTTCGATGTGAAGATGTGGATGAGTGCGGTGGAAGTTGTAAAAAACACTTTAATTGAAAAAGATAATCTAAACAAATTATATTATGAACAACAAGCAGCAGCATATTTAGAAAAATTAACCGATTTGGATCACTATATACATCAACAAGTAAAGTTAATTCCAGAACAACAGCGCATACTTGTAACAGCACATGATGCTTTTGGTTATTTTGGGAGAGCATATGGAATTACTGTAACTGGGTTGCAAGGAATGAATACGATGGCAGAATTTGGGTCGCGAGATATTAGTACGTTACGTGATTTTCTGGTGGAGAACCAAATAAAAGCTGTATTTGTAGAATCGAGCGTGTCACCTAAAGCAATGGAGTCCGTAATAGATGGTGCTCGTATATTAAAGCACGACGTATCGCTAGGTGGAGAGCTTTTTTCTGATGCAATGGGAGAAGAAGGAACGCCGGAAGGTACTTATATTGGAATGGTAAAGCATAATATTGATACTTTAGTAAACGCTCTTCGTTAAAAAATAGATAAAGAAAAGTAAAAGAAGACAAGAGGTGGCTAATATGGCGGTAAAACCGTTAGAAATTATAAATTTAAGTGTAGCTTATCAAAAGAAAGCAGTCTTAAAAAGTGTTAGTTTTACTGTTAATGAAGGAGAATTAATCGGGGTTATTGGTCCGAACGGAGCAGGAAAATCAACGATGATTAAAGCGGCGTTAGGATTAATACCAAGTATAAGTGGTCAAGTAAATGTATATGGAAAAAGTTATAAAGAACAACGTCATTTGATTGGTTATGTTCCACAACGGGAATCAGTCGATTGGGATTTTCCAACTAACGCTTTAGATGTGGTGACGATGGGGACCTATGGTCAATTAGGTTGGTTCAAAAGACCAGGTGCAAAACAACGACAGATAGCGATGGAATGTTTGCAAAAAGTAGGAATGGCTGATTTTGCAAATCGTCAAATTAGTCAGCTATCTGGGGGGCAACAACAAAGAGTATTTTTGGCACGAGCACTTGCTCAAAATGCCCAGCTCTACTTTATGGATGAACCATTTGTCGGCGTTGACGCTGCTACGGAAAAAGCAATTATTACGTTGTTGCAAGAGTTGAAGCGGCAAGGGAAAACGGTTATTGTTGTACATCATGATTTATCAACAGTAAAACAATATTTTGATTCCGTTCTTCTACTTAATGTGGAAGTAAGAGCATACGGACCTGTAGAAACGACCTTTACGGCAACTAATTTGCAATATACGTATGGCGGAAAGCTAGCTTTGCTTGATCAAACGCTAGCCGATCTTACGCCGGCTAAACAGCTGGAAGAGGTGTAATTGCGATGCTAGAAGCGATTGTTATGTTATTTCGTGATCCGAATATGCAGTGGATATTTCTTGGCTGCTCGCTACTTGGGTTAAGTAGTGGATTGATTGGTTGCTTTACTTACTTGCGCAAGCAAAGCTTGGTAGGTGATACACTTGCTCATGCGGCACTGCCGGGTATATGTATTGCATTTATGTTAAGTGGTGTGAAGTCGATGTTTCTTTTTCTAATTGGAGCAACCGTTGCTGGTTTTATTGCGACTATAGGTATAGGGGTTATTACAAGGCATTCAAAATTAAAGCAAGATGCAGCGTTAGGAATTGTATTATCAACATTTTTTGGTTTTGGAATTGTATTGCTTTCTATTATTCAACGTGGTGATTATGGCAATCAAGCAGGTTTGAATCGGTTTATGTTTGGGCAAGCGGCATCGATGGTAAGTAGTGATGTATATATGATGGCAATTATTAGCGTATTGCTCGTTATCATTTGTTTTTTACTATTTAAACAATTTAAGTTAATTTCATTTGATCCGGGATTTGCAAGAGGATTAGGTTATCCAGTCACTTTTTTGGAGCAGTTAATGTTGCTATTAGTCGTTATTGCGGTAGTTGCAGGTATTCAAGCCGTTGGTGTTGTATTAGTAGCGGCGCTACTCATTACACCAGCAGTAGCTGCTCGTTACTGGACAAATCAGCTTAGTATCATGGTTATTTTATCAAGTGTAATAGGAGCAGCTAGTGGTGGTTTAGGTACGTTAATTAGTGCATCTGTACCTAATATGCCGACAGGACCTGTGACAGTGTTAGCGGCTGCGTTTATTTTCCTAATATCTATTTTGTTTGGATCTAGTAAAGGGTTATTGTTCCGTAAGCTACAATATCGGAAAGTAAAACAATCATTTGAACTGGAGTTTGCTGGAGAAGTAGCAATTCATGCGAATGAAGCAACTACTACACCTCATGCTTTATCGCGTAAGAAAAGGCAACAAGCTGGGAAGGGGTCGCAAACATGAGTCATTTTTGGATTTTATTAACAGGTTCTCTTGTGGCTTCATGTTGTAGTATTTTGGGAGTATTTTTAGTGCTAAGAAAAATGGCGATGATTGGTGATGCGATTAGTCACGCAGTTATGCCTGGAATAGTGATTGCTTTTTTATTAAGCGGTTCAAGAGATTCTGTCTTAATGATGGTAGCAGCACTCGTTTTTGGTTTATTAACGACATTTTTAATTCAATTATTTCAACGTAATGGTATTCAAGAAGACGCTTCGATAGGTGTGGTGTTTACAACATTGTTTGCTATTGGTGTTGTATTAGTTAGTTTATTTGCTAGACAAGTACACTTGGATCAGGATGCGATTTTGTATGGCGAAATTGCTTTTGTTCATTGGAACACATGGGACATTGGTGGAGTAAGTTTAGGACCGCAGGCGGTCTGGCTACTTGGATTTACGTTAGTGGTAATTATTATTGTCGTTGGGCTATTTTATAAGCAGTTTAAAATTGTTTCGTTTGATCCTGCTTTAGCGGCGGCTATCGGCATTCCAGTTGCGTTTTTCCATTATTTAATGATGGGATTAGTATCGATGGCTACCGTAAGTTCATTCGAAAGTGTTGGAGCGATATTAGTGGTAGGATTACTAATCGTTCCAGCATCGACTGCTTATTTATTAACAGATAAATTAGGTTGGATGATTGGGCTAAGTGTAGTAGTTGGTGTAGCTAGCACGTGTATAGGATACGTTGCTGCTAGTTTATTAGATGCTTCTATTGCAGGTAGTATGGTTTGTGCGGCTGGTATAATCTTTGCACTCACCTTTTTATTTTCCCCCAAGCATGGGGTGCTCGTTCGAAAGTGGCGACAACGAAAAATGGCTGCTTCAGCATAAAATAACAGGCTAGCATTATTTACTGTAGTTAAAACAGTAAATTAATGCTAGTTTTTTGATTTTGCACCTGTTTAATATCGATTACTTGTGAATTAGTGACGTAGTTTATTTGGTTTCAGTGCAAACTATGCTAGAATAATCTTAATTAGAAAAAAGTTGTATGCTCTATAGAGATATTATTTATATGACAGGACGGGAGAGAATTTTGATGACAAAGTATAAGCTGATGGCACTAGATATGGATGGAACGCTCTTAAATGAATGGTCCGAAATTAGTGATGAGAATGCAATATGGATACATAAAGCACAAGCTGCGGGGGTAACGGTTTGTTTCTCTACAGGACGTGGCTTTATGAGTGCTAATCCGTATGCTCATCAACTTCAGCTTGTCACACCAATGATTACTGTAAATGGTAGTGAAGTGTGGAGTAAGCCCCACGAATTGTTGAAACGTACGGAGATGGATGTAGCAATGATAGCTCAGCTTCACCAGTTAGCAGGTGAGTATCCTGATGCGTGGTTTTGGGCTTATACGACAGAAGGTATTTATAATAAAGAGAAATGGATTGGAAAGCAGCGGAAATTGGAAGATTATACGTGGCTGAAATTTGGTTTTCATACTGAAAATGATAAAGAAAGAGCAGAAATAACAGAAGAGCTTATCAAATGGGATGCCTTCGAAATTACTAATTCATCGATTTGGAATATTGAACTTAATCCGAAAGGTGTTAATAAGGCAGCGGCGATCCAAGAGGTTTGCAAATTTTTAAATATAGATATATCGGAAGTTATTGCTGTAGGGGATAGTCTAAATGATATTGCTGCTATTCAAGCTTGTGGCTTAGGTATTGCAATGGGTAATGCACAGCAGGAAGTGAAGGATGCAGCCGATGAAATAACAGTGACTAATAATGAAGATGCGATTGCTGCTATTATAAAAAAACATATCTTTGGACAGTAGTTTTCGTACTATAACAAAAAATTAATAAAGTGTTAATAATTTTGTAGCATTGTTTAGTTAGGCTTAAGTGAAGGAGCAAACTATATGGAGATTTTAGGTTGGATTATAATTGTTGCTCTATTTATTGTTGGAATGGCAGGAGCGATATTTCCAGTTTTACCAGGTGCACTTGCAATTTACTTTGCCTATTTTATTTATGGCTGGTTTTTTTCTTTCGGACCACTTAATGTATGGTTTTGGATTATTCAAACGGTAATTGTAGTTGTATTATTTGTAGCTGATTATGCGGTTAGTGCTTGGGGAGTTAAACGATTCGGTGGTAGTCGGGCATCCGTTATATTCAGTACAATTGGGATTATAATTGGACCTTTTGTAATACCAGGATTCGGGCTAATTGTTGGTCCTTTTTTAGGTGCAGTCTTTGGTGAGATGATAGCAGGATCGTCATTCGGAAAGTCGTTACAAGTTGGTATTGGTTCTGTTGTAGGATTATTTACAAGTACAGTTGTCAAGATTATTTTGCAATTAGCAATGATTGTTCTATTTATTATCTGGGTAGTTTAGAATCAATCAGCTCTAACAAAGAACAGGGAGAAGGCAGTTATCGGTTATGTTAAAAAAAGATAATTTAATTAGAGGGACCTTGATATTAACCGTTGCAGCATTGACCGCCAGAGTGCTAGGTTTGTTCCAGCGTGTACCGCTTGATTATATGCTCGGTAGTCAAGGGATGATAGCTTTTACTATCGCCAATCAAGTGTATATGGTATTGCTAATTATTGCGACAGCAGGTTTCCCGAGTGCTGTAAGTAAAATGGTGTCTGAGCGATATGCGCTGGGACAACCTGCGGAGGCCAAACGAATTTTCCATGCTGCGCTAGCATTTGGGGCTATTACTGGTGTCATTTTATCCGCTACTCTGTTTATAGTAGCTCCGACATGGGCTAAAATAGCTGATTTGCCAAGTGCCTACTTGGCAATTAGAGCGATTGCTCCAGCGTTACTACTCTTTCCAATTATCGCTATGATGCGTGGCTATTTTCAAGGAAGACAGTTAATGTCTGCTGGTGGTATTTCACAAATTGTCGAACAATTTATGCGCGTCCTACTTGGGTTAGGTTTAGGTTTAATCGTATTGGATCTAGGTTGGGGCGACGATTGGGCTGCTGCTGCTGTTACATTCGGTAGTGTGTTTGGTAGTATTGGCGCGTTTGGAGTTATGATTTGGTTTGGTCGTAAACTAAAGCGGCAAGATCAAATGGAGCAAGTAAAAGTAAAGCCACGCTTTAATGCGGAAGCGTCCGCTGCATTAATGATGAGTTCGAGTAGTAGTAAAAGTGTCAGAAACAGTACAGTCAACCAAGGAAGTAAAACGAAGTTTCGTAAAATATATCGTGAAATATTAGCGATGTCTTTGCCAGCGCTACTTACTTCAATGACGGTCAATTTAATTTATTTGTTTGATACTTCTTTTTTTAAACGACTTACTTCCGGATTTTATACTGCCGAGATGTCTGATATTGTACAAGCAGATTATGGGATAAAAGCTATTTCTTTAGCCGGTATTCCACCTATTTTGGCAATTGCACTTGGATCAACGATTATTCCAGTCATTTCGTCGGCTTTTTCTGTAAACAATATGAAAGAAGTACAGAAGCAAGCATCATTAGTGATGCGAATAGTTTGTTTTACAGGAGTTCCGGTCGCCTTATTATTAGCGATTGCTTCGTATTCTGTGACAGGATTGTTATTCGTTAGCCCAAGCGGTTCTGACGTAGTGGCATTGCTTACTATTGGTACAATTGTCCAAATAACGATGATGACAACAAATTCGATACTGTATGGTATGAGCAGATCGAAAACATCGATGTATCATACTGCAACTGGTTTATTATTAAAAGTGGTCATTAGTGTAGCTACTGCTCCGTTTATAGGTATTTATGGGCTTATACTAGGTTCAACGATTTGTTTTATCGTTATTACGATGTTGAATGTTCGTACGATTAATCAAATTGTTACGTTGCGAGTATTGGGTAAACGCTGGGTTCCTTATTTGTCAGCTGTTGCTATCGCAGGGCTTGCTGGTTGGTTATCTGAAAGAGGCGTTCTACTTTGGACGACAAACTTGCCGAATAAAGTGTCTTACTTTATTAGTGCATCCGTGACAGCTGCTGTTGTTGGTGCATTATATGTGGCATTGCTATTTGTATTCAAAGTGATTACAGCGGATGATCTACATAGTTTTCCTAACAAATTGCGTAAGCCATTAGAGAAAATAATGAGGATATTTACTGGAAATCAAAAGATGCGTTCCAAGTGATTAGACATTATTCGTTAAAACTTCTCATTTACACCTCCAAGATTTACTAGTACACTTATGGTTAGGTATTAGTTAATCAAAGTGTGGATATTTTTTATTCGTACTGAAAAAAGGAGAAGTGTAAATGTCAAAAAAGTTGTTAAGATCTATGTTAACCATGCTACTGGCAGCGACATTGTTAATTGCAGCCGGCTGTCAAAATGTAGGTGACCTTAATCTTAATGAGGCACTAAGCAAATCATTGAAGGTACAATCAGTAGAGAGCAAACAATCTATTGCATTGGAAATTGACTTAAACGAAAAGTATGAAGCGACAGCTGAAGTTACCGATGTTATGCAGTTGTTTAGTAAAGTGAAACTAGATATTACTCATGCAAAAGCAGATAAAGATGGTAATGCATCTGTAGATGGTACTATTTATTTTGCTGATAAAGCTGGAATCAAATTTTCGATGCAAATGAATGCTAAAGTAATGGCATTCCAAATAGATGGTGCGAAGCAGCCATTCTACCTTCCGTTAGATTTGGATGCCGAAGAATTTTCGGAAGAAGAGATAGCTGAAGCGAATAAGCTGCAATTACAAATTACCGAGTTAATTGGTAAATTTATTATCGAGAAATTACCTTCTCCAGACGGACTAGCCGTACAACCTGTGAAAGATACTGTTAACGGGGAGTCACTTTCCTTGATGCAAGTAAGTGCAGAAGTAGATGGTGAACAATTATTAACGTTACTTACGCAATTTGTAGATAACCTGTTGAAAGATGAAGCTGGCTTTAAAGTGGTTATTACTGAAGTTATTAAATTAGTGATGGAAAATCCGTTGTTTGCAGAAGAGATGGCTTTGATGTCAAGTGACGAAGAGCTTGATCAACCGAATGTCGATGATATTGCCAAAGAACTATCGGATACACTGTTCGAATTTTTAGTGGAAATGCGCAAAGAAATGGGAGATTCGATTACGACAGAATCGATTGGTTCTATTTTGAAAAAAGTACTACATGCAAAAGTTGATCTGTTCTTGGATAAAGAATTACAAACTAGAAAGCAACATGCAGAAATCAATGTAAACTTGGGCAAATACAAAGAGTTTAAGGATATGCCGTTCCATGCGATTCGTCTTAAGTCAACATCAGAGAGTTGGAATATGGGCGGTAACGTTAAAGTAGATAAACCATATAAACCAGCAGAAAGTATTGAACTAAGTGAGCTGGACTATATGGAAGGTTTTGAAGTATTGCAATTATTCGATAATAAATCCGAACTATATTCTATACTAAAAAACAATTTCCATATTACAAAACAAACGTATCATGGATTTTTAGAAGAGTATGAGGGCGCTCCAGTCATTATGCCAGGTAATATTACATTAGTATCGCTTCGTGATATTGCTGATTATTTTGGTGGGGAATTGAAATATGATAAGAAAAGTAAGACAGTTACTTATAATGACATAGCGACTAATACAGTTATTAAAGTTACTTTTGGCAGTAAAATAGCTGAAGTGAATGGCAAAAAGGTTGAGTGGAGATATCCAACTATTAACATCGATGGTTATGGTTACGTTGATGCTCGTAATTTGGCTAATGCGCTAGGTGCGAGTATTAAGTGGGGCGATGACTATGGATTTAAATTGTTAACGATTGAGCGTGAGCTTTAAGTTAAAGTTAGTATTACGTTCAAGTATATAGTCAGCACTACAATTATAGTAGGGTGAAGGTTGTTGTGACCTTTATCCTACTTTTTTGTATTTCTATCCGGCTATGTGATAAGGTTCACATTTTCAACATGGCTTTTAGGCTGGCTTATCGCTATAATTGAAATGTTATTAATTTTTTGAAATTAGGTGATTTTATTATGGTAACCGGCCGCTTTCGCAAGTTGGCTATTGTGACATGTATCGGAATGCTTATCGTATTATTAGCCGGAGCTTTAGTAACGAATACGGATTCAGGAGCTGGATGTGGAACGGACTGGCCACTATGTAATGGGAAATTTATCCCAGCCTATACGGTGGAGTCAATGATAGAATATTCGCATCGCTTCGTGAGTGGCGCAGAAGGAATACTTGTGTTAATTGTTACGATTCTTGCTTATCGGATGTATAAGCGGGATAAGCAAGTATATAAAGAGCCGTATTATTATGCAGCAGCAGCTTTATTATTTACTGTTATTCAAGCGCTTATGGGCGCTGCCGCCGTTAAAATGCCGACGAGTGCTGCCGTAATGGCCATTCACTTCGGAATATCGTTAATTGCTTTTACAGCTACATTCCTTTTAGTGGTGTGGACTTATCGAGCGAAACATGGCGTACCACCTGTCTTTAAAGTGCCACGTGTTATTGTGATGCCTACATTATTGATTGCGATTTATTGTTATGTGGTTGTTTATTTAGGAGCTTTTATTCGTCATACAGATTCAGCGGGTGGTTGTTTGGGATGGCCATTATGTAATGGTGAAGTTATTCCAGAGTTGCAAGGGGCAACGGGGATCGTCTTTTTACATCGAGTAGCCGCTTTAGTCTTTGGTCTTGCTATTGTTGCACTTTATTTCTTTATAAAAAAACAAGTTCCCAATCGAGAAGTTGGTTTAACTCATTCTGCTGGCTGGGTGCTAGCACTTGTAATTATTCAAATTTTCAGTGGTGCTTTACTTACGTATTCAATTGGCGATGAGAATTGGTTTTTGTTTACCAGTTTATTGCATAACGTGATTATTGTTGCATTATTTAGTATTGTTATTGATATTTTAATTCGGGCATGGCGATTTAGTAGTCAAAAGTAAGAGGAATGAAACTTCGGATGGATAGATGTTCAAAATTAAAATATTCTTCTAGTTGCAAACTACTTAGGGCATACTAATCCAGCTGTTAATGCAGGATGGAGGAAATGTAGATGCTTAGATTTTTATTCGATGAACAACAAGCAGTATCCAATCAATTAAAACCGGCTTATGAAGTTATAGATCGATTCGGGCAGTTAATAAAAGCACAATTAGCAGAAATAAATGATGGGGAACAGGAACAACTCAAAAAAAGGCGTATGTATGAAATTAGTGCCAAAGGATTACGAGCGGCGCTGGATGAATTAGAGCAAAGTCATTATGTTGCTCAAAAGCTACATTCAACAATTTCTGCTAAAACCTTGCAGGAAATGTCAAGCGAAGAGCGAATTAGTTATGATAGATATGTATACTTTGATAAAAATGGTTTTATTAGAGTATTTTCTTTGTTAGATAAATTAGGTACTTTTCTAAACGAGATGTTGCACTTGCAAACAGAACGAGTAAAACCACACTTTTCGTATTTTACCGTTTTGCGTCATATGCGGCATAAACAAGTTCATATGGTATTGACAAATCCGTTGAATGAATCGAAAGAGAAGTACAAAGAATCGGTAAAACGACTGCGCAAACGACGGAATACAGAAATTCATTATATGAATTCAGAAATGCAAGATGATTATATTCGTAGTCAACGTTTGTACGGAGATGAATATGAATTGCATAATTTGCCGTTAGAAAATTTGCAGCAGCAAGTGATGGACCTGCAAGAGGGGCTAACTATGGCTACAGAAGCATTGCAGCTCGTGTTTGCTTATGGTTGCCAGTTGGTCAATAAAAAGCAGCTATAATAGGGCAAAAGGTGGAGAATCCGTGGAGCTTAAAGGAAAAACAGCTTTAGTGACTGGAGCTGCCAAAGGGCTGGGGAAACGAACGGCACTGCAATTAGCCGAACAAGGCTGTAACATTGTTTTAAACTATTATTCAAGTGAGATGGAAGCTGTTGAAGTTAAAAGACAGCTGGAGCAATTTGGAGTGGACGTAATTTTAGTACAAGCAGATATTAGTACGACAGAAGGTGTGGACAAACTAGCTAATCAAGCTATTGCCAGTATGGGTGGAGTTGATATACTAATCAACAATGCCGGACCATTCGTACGAGAACGGAAGTTGTTTGTCGATTATGATGAGCAGACGATGGTTCATTTGTTACATGGTAATTTACTTAGTGCGATGTTGCTTGATCATAAGCTGTTGCCTTACATGATGGAGAAAAAATGGGGACGAATTATCCATTTTGGATTTGGTCATGCTGGCGAAGCTAGAGCATGGCCACACCGTGCCGTATATGCAGCTGCTAAGACGGGGCTCGTCTCCTTTACAAAGTCATTAGCAGTAGAAGTAGCTCCTTATGGTGTAACGGTTAACTTAATTGGTCCGGGAGATATTCGTGGGAATAATAAAGAGCTAGCGATAGCTGATGTATTGCATCAGCAAGATGCGGAGTCACCTTCTGGAAGACCGGGTACTGGTGAAGATGTTGCACGTGTTATTTTGTTTTTGTGCAAAGAACAATCCAGTTTCTTAACAGGCAATGTCGTTGATGTGACTGGCGGGTTTGATCCAATTCGTGCCAATATTAAAGGGATAATGTAACAAAAGAGTCTTATCCGGCGAAGCTGAGCAGCTTCGCATAGGATAAGACTCTTTCAATTAAAACACTTGCATGACTTCTACGACACCTTCAACTTCTTCTAGAAGAGCGCGCTCGATGCCTGCTTTAAGCGTTATTGTTGAACTTGGGCAACTGCCACATGCACCTACAAGGCGAAGCTTAACAATACCGTCTTCAACGTTAACTAGTTCAACATCCCCACCGTCACGTTGTAGAAACGGGCGAAGCTTATCTAGTACGTCAAGCACCTCATCATACATTGTATCGCTAACTTGGTTACTCATTGCAATCAACTCCCTTCTCCCCTATTATAGTACAATAATCAATTAATATAAAGCTGGTGAATGTATGATAAAACAGGTAATTGAATTTTGTGCAAGTAATACCCACCACGGTACCGATAGAGTAATGGAAAAACTGGAAGATATGGAGCAATTTACAGTTATTGAATATGGTTGCCTTGGCAATTGTGGAGAGTGTTATTTGCTTCCGTACGCACTAGTAAATGGCACTATCGTTTCTGTCCAAAATATGGAACAATTATTTGATCGGATATTGGCTGAAACAATAGAAAAATGTAAGGACTAGCCACGATGCCGTTTTGATTTCCATAAAACACCGCTCTTAATAAGGCGTGGAACACGTCCCATTATCGGAGTACTGCCCATCACACCAAATCCACTTTTCTTCCCTAACGATCCGAGCATCCCTTTTAACTTAATAATGGTTAGCTTTGGGGTGCGATCGTGCCACTGCGCATGCAGTATTTCCGCTATTTGCTTGCCTTGTGCTCCTGCCGCCTGACCACTTGGTGAGTACGGTAAAGCGGCGCAATCTCCAGCAATGTAGACATTAGTGAAGTCGGGTAGCTGATGATGCTCGTTAATAATTAATCGCCCCATTGTATCTTTGGGAAGATTAATCGCTTGAACCAATTGTACAGGTTGGATGCCTGCGGTCCAGACGGTAATATCGGTAAGAATAGTATCTTGTTTCGCATTCATGTCATATAATTGACCAGGCTCGACCCGTTCCAAATTAGTATGTCCACGCATTTCGATATGATGCTCCATAAACCATTCGGAAACGAACGTTTGTAGTCTGCCAGGAAAAGCAGATAATGCTTTGTCGTTGCGATCAATTAGTCTAATATTCAAATCGGGACGACTTTCTCGTAATTCGCTAGCTACTTCTACGCCACTCAACCCGCCACCAATAATCGACACTTGTCCATAGGGCTTCACATCATTTAAGGCAGCAGAAGTTTTACGCACGGCTGAAAAAGATTGGATACTATAGGAGTATTGTTCTGCGCCTACGATATTATGATATTTGTCGGTGCAGCCTAGACCGATAACTAGCCAATCATAATACAATTGTTGTCCATCGGCCAAATTAACGAGCTGTTGCTCCAGCTGCACATTGGTTACATCTCCATAGACGTAACTTATTCGCTCATCTTCAGGGAACGGCACCCGTAATTGCAAATCGGATACTGTACCTGCTGCTAATGCATAAAATTCTGTTTTCAATCCTTGAAATGGTAAGCGGTCGACTAACGTAATCATAATATCAAGTGGTAAATTTCTACTTAGAAGATCAGTAATTAATGAATGACCTCCGTATCCACCACCAAGTACAACTAAATTTCTCATTGTTTAACAAGCCTCACTATTCCTTATAATAGCTGTAGCAAAAAGACTTTTACTGAAAGACCTCGATTTCATTATAAAATGTATCTCGTTCTACTGGAATACGACCAGCACCTTTAATGAGCCAAATTAAATCTTGTTTAGTAATCCCTTCTGGAGTTAGAGCGCCAGCAGCATGACTAATTTTTTCCTTGACGATTGTACCATGTGCATCAGAAGCTCCCATCGTTAAAGCAACTTGTGTTAACTGCACGCCAATATTAATAAAGTATGCTTTAATGTGTTGAAAGTTATCTAACATTAGTCTGCTTATTGCTATCGTTTTTAAGTCTTCAAAAGCTGAATTTCTTCTGCGAATTCCTGCTCTTGGATTAATCGGCTGCATGGAAAGTGGAATAAATACTAAAAAGCCGTTCGTTTCATCTTGAAGCTCACGAATATACATTAAATGTTTAATGCGATCTTCTTTTGTTTCAATCGAGCCATATAGCATCGTTGTATGGGTACGTAAACCTAATTGATGAGCGGTGCGATGAACTTCCAAATAAGCAGATACATCGGCTTTGTTGACATGCATTTTTTGACGGTAATAGTCAGATAAAATTTCTGCGCCACCGCCAGTTAAAGATTTTAAACCAGCAGCCATCAATTGTTGTAACACTTCTTTATAGCTCAAGCCACTAATTCTTGCGAAAAAATCGATTTCCGCAGCAGTATAAGCTTTTAATGTAACGTCAGGATATTTTTCATGAAGTGCTTTTAGAGAATCTACGTAATATTGAAAAGGCACATGTTGATTATGCCCACCAACGATATGAAATTCTCGGACTCCGGGATGGTAGTGTTTTTCTACATATTCAATCATTTGCTCTCCTGTTAATGTATATGCTCCTTCATCACCTTCGTCTTTGCGAAAATTACAAAAAGCACAGCGAGATTCACAAACGTTTGTAAAGTAAAGACTCATATTTTCAATAAAGTAAACTTTTTTTCCGTTTTTCCGCAAATTAACTTCGTTGGCTAACTGACCAATCGTTAACAAATCATCAGATTCATATAAAAATACGCCATCTTCTAGTGTTAGACGCTCACCATGTTGCACTTTCTCGATGATGCGCTGCATGTGAGAGGTTTCATTTGGTACAATAATATTCATTCGCTTTTACCCTCCATATGTAACATTCCATAATACTTGTGAAAAAAATAACAATTAGACGTAAATAGATACTACTACGATTATAAACCTCTATTCAGTGAAGGGGCAATATAATGTAACACTTTTCACAAATTTAACTGTTATTCTTCAAGCTGAAGGGAGTTACAGCTATCTTTAGGAAGAACATAGAAAAAAAACATAGGAATATACGCCAGTTGAGTGAAAAGCAATTATACAGTATACTATAGAGAAGTAAGTGAATAAACTATATTTTTATTTAAGTTATATGGAGGGATGTAGTATGATCGATATTAAGATCAGTGAACTAGCATCTGAAAAAATAAAAGAAATGATTGCTAATGAAGATATACCGAACTTGTTTTTGCGTCTAGGCGTAAATGAAGGTGGATGTAGCGGCTTTTCCTACGGTATGGGTTTTGATGATGAAGTGAAGCAAGGGGACGAAAAGCTAGAGCTAGACGGCATTAAAGTAATTGTAGATGAAGACAGTCGTAAATATTTGAATGGGTTAGAAATTGACTTCAAAGACGCTGTAATGGGTGGTGGATTTACCATCGATAACCCGAATGCTTGGGTTACATGTGGCTGCGGATCTAGCTTCCGTACGAAAAAAGATGCTGGTAAACCGGATAGCGATTGTTAAAAAAATAACATAATATAAGAAACTTCTAAGGGTGTCCAGATAGTTAGTGCGAACTAACTTTCCGGACACCTTTTTTTGGTTAATTGTTGAACATAGGAACGGAAAACCGTTATTACATCGTTATTACATGTAGATAGGAACGTAAAATCGCCATACATGTGGGATGTAGCGGAAAATTGCCATTACGTGCAGTATTTGTAGCGAAGCTTTATACGAAGAAATGTTTAACCAGTCACGTGTAGCCGTCTTTATCGAAAGGGTTTGTATGAAAAAACGTATAAAAGTTCATCTGTAGCGGTGTGTGGCGAAGGTTTTATACGAAAAAACGTATAAACGGTCACGTGTAGCGGTCTATATTGGAAGGGTTTGTATGAAAAAACGTATAAAAGCTCATTTGTAGTGCTCTGTAGCAAAGTTTTTATAGGAAAAAACGTATAAAATTCCTTTTGAAGTGTATTCCTGTAGCGATTCCAAATCAGATTAGTGATTGAAAAAAAATCCGGATGTTATGTTGTTTATTATTTGTTTATTGCTCATTGCTAAACTATATAGGTAATTCAGCATGTGACATAAGAAAGAGGAGGCATTTGATTTATAATAAAATGGATACAATCGGTGGGAAAGGTGATTTGTTTCTTATTGCTACTAATGATAGTAGTCGAACCGTTGGCGGCAGCGAGTAAGGTGGGGGCAGCTTCAGATCCTGAATTAACAGTTGTTGGAAAGTGGACGGCATACGGGCGGAGCGGAATTGTAAAAGGAACGGAGCCGGGATCGTTTAATTTTCTTAGTGATGTAGCTGTTGACGGTGCTGGAAATTTGTACGTGGCAGATTGCAGATACACTAAATAATCGGGTGCAAAAAAGAGATGCGATATCAGGTGAATGGACCGTATGGGCAAGTCAAATGGAGCAAGCGGACAGTTGATCGGTGAATTCAATGCACCAACTCACCTTGCTGTTGATAAGGATGGTAATGTGTTTGTGTCTGAACAGAGCAATCAGCGTACCTGTGTAAATGGGAGCAAGGAAAGGAGAGGGAGCGGTTGAGCATAATCGTTGTGGACGATGAATATTTGGCAGCCCAGCGATTATTTCGGTTGCAAGAAGAAGGAATAACACAGCCAATTGCTGTATTTCATGATCCGCAACAAGCCTACCAATACGCAGAACAAAGGGAACTAAAGTTGGCGTTTTTGGATATATCGATGCCGACTATCGACGGTATTTCTTTGGTTAAATTGTTGCATAAGTTGCAGCCAAGCTTTCGGATTGTATTCGTTACTGGCAACAAAGAGTATGCCATTCAAGCGTTTGATATAGGCGTAGTTGACTACATATTGAAGCCGGTAATGAAGGAAAGATTGCATACAACAATACAGCGGATGGATAATTGGAACGAGCTAATGAGTCAGTCCTTTGCCATGAAACTATCTGTTCGTTTATTTGATCAGTTTATATTGACAACAAGTGCTGACGGTCAACGCCAACCACTAAAACTACGCAGTCCAAAAACAGAAGAATTATTCGCCTTTTTGTTGTGCCGCAAAACAGTAAGCAAAGATCTGGTCATTGACGTTCTATGGCCGAACATGACTCCAGAAAAAGCTTGGAAAAATTTGAACTCCAATTTATATTATATACGCAAATCGCTAGATGCGAGAGTCATACCCAATTGTATGACGACATCTGGATCAGAAATTAAAATAGATGCTAAAGCGTACGACTGGGCGATGGATGAGGCATATCGCTTGGAACGTAGTTATATTCACTTGTTAGAACATGCCGCTAAAGCGTACGAAGAAGCAGAAAACTTACTACCGGAGCTAGAGTGTTATCAGCACATTATTGCATTGGATCATTTGAGAGAAGATATTCATCGTCAAATTATTCGGATCTACTACCTACTTGATCGGCGTAATGACGCAATATTGCAAACGAAACGACTGCAACAAATTACACGTGAATTGGATGAAACGATGCCGAATTAGACGGTACATCTATTATGGATAAGTAGTAACGATCGCTTTACGAACTTGGGATGGGGTAACTCCTTTATACTGTTTGTAGAGCTTGCTAAAGTAATTGGCATTATCACAGCCGACTAAGCTTGCTATTTCATAAATAGCATATTCGCTATCGAGCAATAGTCGTTCCGCCTCGTTTACTCTGCACATATTGACATATTCAATAAAGGTACGACCAGTCAGTTTTTTGAATTGCTTGCAAAAATGAAACGGATCTAAATTTACGATGGTTGCTGCGTAATTAACCGTTAATTTATGATGATAATGCTGCTCAACATAATGTAGTAATTGTTTAAAACGTTCACGATTAGCAAAATAATAACTAGACAAATGTGTTTGCTGATGGTGATTGCTTGTCCGATAGTTACGTGCTAGCTGAACAAGCAGCCCATATAATGTTGTTTTGACAATAAGCTGATAACCTTCCTTCACCTCGGTTAGTTCATTTAATATGTGCAGCAATGCTTCATGAAACTGGTGATCCCATATCGTATCTAGCGATACAGCAACTGGAAAATGCAATATCCCCTCGATGAATGGAGCAAGCATTTGGGCATGGATCGGATCATGTAGCCAATCTCCAAATAACGATGAATTGAACACTAATGAATCATATATGATTATACCTTCTGACTGTGCATATCCGACATGTAAACTACCGCCAGGAAGTAGTAACACTTCACCTGGTTGCAAAGGATACGGTTTACTATCGATATAAAAAATAGCTGTACCCGTTTCCATTCGAATAAACTCCATATGTTCATGCCAATGTAGTGTAAGGATACAATCGTCAATACGAGCATGCGATGCTACATTATGAAATCGTTCAATTGGATATGTTTTTTGCAATAAACGAGTATTTTCCCATAATTCCTTAGGATGATTCATCCTATCATCACCACCACAATATTAGACTAATGTTAGCCAACTTCATTTAGTGAAATTAAGGAATGTGTACTATATAATGAAGCTGATAGAGTAACTATATGACAATATTGTAATGGAAAGCAAGTTACTTAAGGAGGGATATTGTGCAAAAGCATTTTCAAGTACTGTTAGTCGGGTGTGGTAATATGGCTCATGCTTGGATGGATTATATTGTAACGCGCCGTGATGTAGAGGTGGTAGGGTTAGTAGATATTCATCTGCCTGCAGCAGAAGCCTTTGCCATGAAAAAGCAGCTAAACGTGCCGCTTTTTACTCATATAAATGATGCACTACAGCAAATTACAGCAAATTTGGTATTAGATATATCGATTCCGAGTAATCATTATGAAGTAGCAAAATTAGCGATGCAGCGTGGCTGTGATGTGTTAGCCGAAAAACCGATGGCCGAGTCGATCGAACAATGTTTGGAATTAGTAGAGATAGCGAAGCAGACGGGTAGAACACATGCGATTATGCAAAATAGAAGGTTTGATCCGAAAATAAGAGCGCTACGACAAATGTTAGATCAGCACGTCATTGGGCAAGTTGGTTTTGTTAGTGCTCAATTTTACTTGGCACCTCAATTTGGTGGTTTTCGTGAACAAATGGAAAGTCCATTACTGCTAGATATGGCGATCCACACGTTTGATCAAGCGAGATTAATAACAGGGGCTAATCCGGTATCTGTTTATTGCCATGAGTTTAATCCAGCAGGTTCGTGGTACGCTGGCAATGCGATGGCGATTTGTATCTTTGAAATGTCGGATGGCTCCGTTTTTCATTACAATGGCTCTTGGTGTGCGGAAGGGGCTCCGACTTCTTGGGAAGCAGACTGGCGGGTGATTGGCAGTAAAGGAACGGCTATATGGGATGGTCATCATGAACCGTATGCAGAAATCGTTCCATTGCGAGAACAGCAGGAGGCAGCTCAACAACAAAGATTAATGAAGGAATATCTACATGTTACTGCGGAGATGGCAGAGATGACGTATACTTTTCATCACGGATGTCTTGACCATATGTTTCAAGCGCTAGTGAACGAGGAAAAGCCAGAGACGGACAATAGTGATAATATATATAGTATGGCGATGGTACTGGCTGCACTGGAAAGTGCGCGTATGAAGCAAAAAGTAGAAATTGCATCTTATTTGGAACAAGCGGCTCGTCAAAAATAATCTGTCTTATCAACAGATGGGAAAATTTAGTGAATAGCGTGAACAGACCTTGCCATTGGTGGAGGTCTGTTTTTTATTACAGAGTAGAAGGCGGAGTGACCGATGTTACTTCCGGTGATTAAACTCACATGCAAAAAATGACTTTTGCATTAATATAATGGTATAGCTTATTAATAACGAAGGAGTTGGTGCGTAATGGCCGCAAAGGATTGGGGCACGCATGCTAATCAGGCGACAGCAGCATCACAATCACAAACCGATGTCCTTGTGAGCCGCGCCAAACAAGCGCAAGAGCAGTTTATGTCTCTTTCACAAGAACAAATCGATAACATTATACAAAAAATGGCACTTGCTGGTTTGAATCAACATATGCAGCTTGCGAAGCTTGCAGTTGATGAGACAGGCAAAGGAATATATGAAGATAAAATTACAAAAAATATTATGGCAACAGAAACAATTTATCAACATTTGAAACATGATAAAACAGTAGGTGTCATTGAAACAAATGAATATGAAAATTATAATGTTATAGCTGAGCCTGTAGGTGTAATTGCAGGTATGATTCCTTATACAGATCCGACATCGTTTACGATGTTTAAAGCTTTAATGGCTATTAAAACTAGAAATCCTATTATTTTCGTCTTCCATAGCAGGGCAGAGGAATCTAGCCGACGAGCAGCACAATATTTATTAGCAGCAGCACTAGAAGCGGGAGCGCCAAAAGATTGTATTCAATGGTTAGATAAGCCCGATGAAAAGCAAGTGGATCTATTAATTGCTCATCCAGATGTAGCGTTAATATTAGCTTCTGGTGATGAAACTATGATCAGGCGAGTCCATCGTACAGGGAAGCCAACGCTCGGTTTGAGCCCAAGTAATGTTCCTTGTTACATTGATCGAACTGCCGATTTAAAGCAAGCTGTTACTGATCTAGTTCTATCGAAAACATTTGATAACGGCATGCCAAGTGCTTCAGAACAAGCGGTCATCATTGACGAAGCGATCTATCCAACAATGAAACATATGATGCAAGCGCTCGGTTGTTATTTTGTTAATGAAGCAGAGAAAGAACGGCTGTCACAGTTGTTCACAAATATGAGGCATTCCGATGAACTTATAGGTCAATCCGCATGGAGCATTGCAGAACGTGCTAAAATAGAAGTACCAGCACATACCATTATTTTGGTGGCAGAACTTGCTGGTGTTGGGGAACAATATCCGTTATCTGCTCACAAACAATTTCCAGTACTTGCTTGTTACAAAGTAGCTGATGTAACGCAAGGGATCGAACGTTCAATGGAAGTGATGAACTATAGTGGAATTCCACATTCGGCGGTTATTCATTCCAATGACGATCAATCCATTCAACAATTTTCTAACTTATTACCAGCGATTCGAATAATGATTAATTCTCCAGCTAGTTTAGGAGCGATTGGTGATCATTTTAGTACGAACTGGCCGTTTCTTACGTTAGGAAGTGGAAATACAGGTACA
Organism: Paenibacillus yanchengensis; assembly: GCF_042684845.1. NCBI lineage: Bacteria > Bacillati > Bacillota > Bacilli > Caryophanales > Paenibacillaceae > Paenibacillus > Paenibacillus yanchengensis. The sequence goes on from NZ_JBHUMH010000059.1 coordinate 44,966, forward strand.
TCCGCTGGTATAAATTCTGTGAAGTTGCTTAATCTAAAGCGAATTTCGGAACGAACAACGCATATGCAATGGTTCAAAATACCGCCTAAATTGTACTTTGAAAAAGGTTCTACGCAGTATTTAGCGAAAATTCCGAATATTCATCGGATTGTTATTGTGACAGATAAAAATATGGTAGAGCTTGGTTATGTTAAGAAAGTAGAGTACTATTTACGGAGACGAAAAAATGCGGTACAAATCGAAGTAATTGCTGATGTAGAATCAGATCCATCGATTGAAACGGTACAAAGAGGTGCGGCAATTATGCATCGATTTGAACCGGATTGTATTATCGCTCTTGGTGGAGGGTCGCCGATAGATGCAGCGAAAGCTATGTGGTTATTTTATGAATATCCCGATACAGATTTCCAATCTGCCAAGATGAAATTTATGAATATGCGTAGCAAAGTATATAAATATCCGAAGCTAGGGAATAAAGCGCAGTTTGTAGCGATACCGACTACTTCCGGCACTGGTTCTGAAGTAACTTCTTACGCAGCTATATCTGATACAGAACATCGATTGGATAAGCATACACTATTGGATAGTGAACTGACGTCTAACGTTGCTATCATTGATCCGGAATATACGTACACGTTACCTGCGAGCACGGTAGCTGATGCTGGGATGGATGTATTAACACATGGAATTGAAGCATATGTTTCTATTATGGCAAGCGACTTTACCGATGGTCTGGCGATTAAAGCGATTGAGCTAGTATTTGACTACTTGGAGCATTCGTTTTCCACTGGAGATAAAGTAGCCCGTGAAAAAATGCACAATGCTTCGACGATTGCCGGAATGGCTTTCGCTAACGCATATTTAGGTATTTGTCACAGCTTAGCTCATAAGTTTGGTATTTATTTTAAATTACCACATGGCCGAACGAATGCTGTACTGCTACCTTACGTTATTGCTTATAATGCACAACGACCTACTAAGTTCCAAGCTTATTCTAATTATAATCACTATCAAGCAGATACGCGTTATGCTAACATTGCTCGGATGCTGGGGCTACCTGCTCGTTCAACCGAAGAAGGTGTTAAAAGTTTAATTAACGCTATTATAAAATTAAATAAATCGCTAGGAATTCCAGAAAGTTTTATGGAAGCTGGAATTGCAGAAACAGAATTTTTAACAGTGGTCGATCGATTAGCCAGTTCGGCTTTTGAAGATCAATGTACAACTACTAACCCGCGCATGCCGCTCATTTCAGAATTAGTACAGTTATATCATGATGCATATTATGGTAATTTGTCGAAATAGCGGCCTGTCTTTTCATAGATTAATGCAATTGCATGTAAATTATTGAGGAGGAATGCAACATGTCTACAGTTAAAACAGAAACGGAACGATTACAAGCATGGGAAAAATTTAACGATGGTGTCTGGCAAGAGACGATTGACGTTCGAGATTTTATTGTACAAAACGTCAGTACGTATACAGGTGATGATACGTTCTTGGCAGGACCTACAGAGGCTACAGATAAATTATGGTCCATCATCAGTGAATTAACGGTACAAGAGCTTCGCAATGGTGGCGTGCTGGATGTTGATGTGAATACACCATCTACTATCGTATCGCATGGACCAGGGTATCTAGACAAAGATTTGGAGCAGATTGTCGGTGTACAAACGGATGCGCCATTCAAACGTTCGGTTCAGCCATATGGTGGTATTCGGATGGTAGAAGATGCATGTAAAGCTTACGGCTTTGAATTACCGCAAGAAATTGTCGCTATTTTTACAGAAATTCGAAAAACACATAACCAAGGTGTGTTTGATGCTTATACACCAGCAATGCGGGCTGCTCGTCGCGCGGGTATTATAACTGGGCTACCGGATGCATATGGTCGAGGCAGAATTATTGGAGACTATCGTCGTGTTGCTTTGTACGGCGTAGATCGACTGATCGAAATGAAAAAAGCAGATATGAAGCTGACAGATAACGTTGCAATGACAGAAGAGGTTATTCGTGAACGCGAAGAGCATTCGGAGCAAATTCGCTCTCTCATGGAATTGAAACAAATGGCAGCAAGCTATGGCTACGATATTTCTCGTCCAGCTGTAAATGCAAAAGAAGCAGTACAATGGTTATATTTCTCCTATTTGGCAGCAATTAAAGAACAAAATGGAGCAGCAATGAGTTTGGGACGTGTATCTACGTTTTTAGATATTTATATTGAGCGTGACCTGCAAGCGGGTATATTGACGGAGCAAGAAGCACAAGAAATTATTGATCACTTCGTTATGAAATTACGGATCGTTAAGTTTCTACGTACGCCAGATTATAACGAACTATTTAGTGGGGACCCAACATGGGTAACAGAATCGATTGGTGGTATGGCGGAAAATGGGAAATCACTTGTTACTAAAAACTCATTCCGTATTTTACACACGCTATACAATTTAGGACCGGCTCCTGAACCTAACCTAACGGTTCTATGGTCAGAAAGTTTGCCAGATGCGTTCAAACGATTCTGTGCGAAAGTATCTATCGAAACAAGCTCCATCCAGTACGAAAATGATGATATTATGCGTCCTCACTTTGGAGACGACTATGGTATAGCTTGCTGTGTGTCTGCGATGCGTATCGGTAAACAAATGCAGTTTTTCGGAGCACGTGCGAACCTTGCCAAAGCTTTATTGTATGCCATTAACGGTGGTGTCGATGAAGTATCAGGAGCTCAAGTTGCTCCTAAAGCAGCACCAATTGTAGATGAGTATTTGGATTATGATATCGTTATGGAAAAGTTCGACAATATGATGGAATGGCTAGCTGAATTGTATATGAATACATTGAATGTTATTCACTACATGCATGACAAATATAGCTATGAGCGTATCGAATTTGCTCTCCATGATCGTCAAATTTTACGTACGATGGCATGCGGTATTGCTGGTCTATCCGTAGTAGCTGACAGTTTAAGTGCAATTAAATATGCGAAAGTTCGTCCAATTCGCAACGAGCAAGGGATTGCTGTAGATTTTGAAATTGAAGGAGAATATCCTCAATACGGTAACAACGATGATCGCGTCGATCAGTTTGCAGTTTCCATCGTGGAACAATTTATGAGCAAATTAAACAAACACAAACCATATCGAGATGCGATACCTACACAATCTGTATTGACGATTACATCGAACGTTGTTTATGGTAAAAAGACAGGTTCTACACCTGATGGACGTAAAGCTGGTGAGCCATTTGCACCAGGTGCGAACCCAATGCATGGACGCGATCGTAAAGGTGCGCTAGCTTCACTATCCAGTGTTGCGAAGTTGCCATATGATCATTCTTTAGACGGCATATCGAATACTTTCTCCATTGTTGGTAAAGCGTTAGGTAAAGATAGTGAATCACAATCGACTAACCTTGTTTCCATGCTTGATGGATATATGGGACAACAAGCGCATCATTTGAATATTAACGTGTTTGATCGCTCAACATTAATTGATGCGATGAATCACCCAGAGCAATATCCGCAATTGACAGTTCGTGTATCTGGTTATGCTGTTAACTTTATTAAACTAACGAAAGAACAACAGCTGGAAGTAATTAGCCGGACATTCCACGGAGAAATTTAAGTTAAATAGTAAACGATAAGATAAGGCGGCCTGCCCGGTTTTTGTGGGCAGGCTGCTACTATTTACAATAGCTAAAGATATAGTAATATTAATGTAACAATGATTTTGGAAAAGGGGAGAACAGCGATGAGGACGGTCACACCACCGCAATCTGATTTAGAGGTAAAAGGACGCATCCATTCATTAGAGACATTCGGAACGGTGGATGGACCAGGTATTCGTTTCGTACTGTTTTTGCAAGGTTGTGCGCTACGCTGTCAGTTTTGTCATAATCCAGATACATGGGATACGACGATAGGAAAAGTAATGACAGTACGCGAAGTAATCGAAGAAATTAGACCATATGTCGGTTACTATACTCGTTCTGGCGGGGGATTAACTGTATCTGGTGGGGAACCGACATTGCAAGCGCCGTTTGTGGCGGCATTATTTCGAGCAGTAAAGCAAGAGTTAGGGATTCATACTGCGCTTGATTCTTCTGGTTTTAATGAACCGAACCATGTAGCTGCTACAGGCTTGTTCGATGCAACCGATTTGGTTATGCTTGATTTGAAAATGATCGACGAACAAAAGCACCACAAGTTAACGACGCAATCCAACAAACGCATTTTGCAGTTTGCTCAATTTTTAGCAGATCATAACAAGCAAATGTGGGTAAGACACGTCGTTATTCCTACTATTACAGATGAAGAAGAAGATATCGTGAAGCTAGGACAGACGATTGCACGCCTCGGTAACGTAACACGATTAGAATTGCTGCCATATCATATAATGGGGAAATACAAATGGCAGGAATTAGGATTAACTTATGAACTTGAACATATTGAACCACCGACAAAAACGAAAATGCTGCAAGTAAAACAAATCGTGATCGACCAACTTATTGATAAAGAGCTAGATATTAATATTGGGATGTAACGCTTAAATAACATAGCTTGGTTCTTCCTTTGAAGAAGGGGAGTGCCAAGCTATCCGTTTTGTACGATTTTTCACACAGTGAATGGTCTTTTCCAGGCAGTGATGACTGATTTAAATGATAAATCGTATAAAATTTAGCTTTTTGACCGCCGCACCTAGCTTTTTGTACGCTTTTTCGTACAATAGGCTTCGTTTGGGGTCAATTTAGAGGCAACTTGTGTGAAATATCGTATAAATTGGTTTCTACTTCATGTAAATAATAGAGTTGTGAGGGACTATCTACATCTTTATACGTCAAGTACTGATTTTGAGGTAGAACCTTAAAAACTAACGTTTTGATTTTCATTGGCTATTAGATTTGTTTGTTTGGCAATCTCCCGATACTTCCCCGGTGTAATCCCTTCATGTTTTTTAAACACTCGAATAAACCCGATATCATTGGCGTAGCCTACCGTTTGAGCAATATGCATAATTGTAAAACTAGTAGTCGAAAGTAGCTGCTTTGCTTCTTCCATTCGGATATAGGCGATATATTCTGTAATATTGATATTATTATGTTTTTTGAAAAAAGTTGATATGTAGGCTGGAGCCATATTGAAAGCGCTAGCAATTGATGTTAAAGATAAGTGATGATCTAGCGCATGATCTTGCAGGTGCTGCTTTAGTTGCTCATTTAATTTGATGGCAGGATCGGTTTTGGCTGCTGTTACATTTTTACATATAGAATAGCAAACCTGTTTAATTGCTTGTAGCATTTCTTGTACAGATGCTCTATCCATCACATAACGAATAAGATCAATACCAGGTAATAGTTGTTTACTGTCAATTTTTAAGGCATTAACTACTTTCATCACAGTGCTAAGTATATCAATCATCATAAACTTACCCGTTTCGGACGTTACAAGATCGTGTGACATATTAAAAGTATATAATTCCTCTAACAGTTGTTCGGCTTGTTCATAATCACCGCTTTTTAAAATGTTAATAAAATGAATTTCAGATTCGAGTGAATATTCATAATAGCTCGGTTCAATGTTTTTTATTTGATCAAAGTAAATGATCGCTCCAGTACCATGGATAATACGGTAATCTAATGCGCTCATCGCTTCGCTATAGCAACGGGCAATTTGTTCTGCACCTGCATGAATGGAGCTGGAGGCAAACGTTATATTTAGTTTAAATCGTACTGTTGCAATCTGTTGCAAATTATTAATTAATTCGTCACGCATTTGTTTGGCAATAACTCGATCATCCGCTACATTAAATAGTAGCGCTACTTGATTTTTACCTGTTTCCACGACGTAACCATTATCTCTCATAAGTTCACTACTTAAATTGAGCAGTATAAATCGGACTAGTGCCCATTCCTGCTCACTATCTTCGCGCCGAAACTGACTAGAATCATCACAATCAATAATAACTACGCAATGGTTTCCATTATTCAAATGAATGCCCATAAAATCTAACGAACCTTCTTGCATCATTGCCGCTGAGCTACGATTTTGCAAAATCCTCGTTAAAAAGTGTGAACGGACAACAGGAGCATGATCAGCAAGCAAATGCTGCATTCGTTTTCGATCTTGCATATTATGTTCAATTGCAGTTTTGATAAAGTCATATTCATTAATATATCGTTGGTTTGAATTAGTTTTTAGATTGTTGTCATTACTTTCATTGGTTTCTTTCGTAAGGACACGAACCAAATCTCGCACAGGGCTGTAGTTACGATATGCTAACCAATAAGCAACTATAGCGCCAGCGACTATGGCGATGACTAATAGTATTAGAGCAAGCTTCGAAATTTGATGAATAGGTTGGAGAACAATATCACTAGGCATGACAGAAATATACTTCCAGCCATTCATCCCTTCCGTTTGTGAAAGAAGAACATTTTCTGATTGGAGTGATAATGTGCGATATCCGCTTTGAAAAGAATCCATCTGAATAAAATCAGGCAATTTTTTTTCGGATGCAGTAGAAATAAGTACTTGCCCGTCATCATTGATAATAAAAATGTTAGCATTATTTGCTTTTTCTACTTGTTCCAGCATGTTTAATATCGTTTGTTCATCAATATATAGAACGAGCATCGATCTAACATTATTTGATTCACCAAGCGGTAACGAAACTTTAACAGCAATTTGATTGAGAAATACGGATTCGGCATGTTCGGTGTAGACGGGTTCCGCAGGCACAAAGCTTTTAAAATGATATCCGCTTAGTAAAGTTTCCCTTTGTTTACTTAAATCGAAGTTACCATAGCGAGATATTTTCTCTAAAAACATTTTTGTATCCGTTTTCATGCCTGGGGTTAAAATAATATCCTTTCTTATATCATGAATGAAAAAGCTGTTAACTAATTTGCTCCCGGAACGAATATTTTTGAGCGCAGTAACTGCTTCATGATTGGTAATATAGTCGTTTGCTTCATTAATACTCCAAAACAGTTGCAGCTTCGGATTAGTAGCTATTTGACTAATAAGTAAATCAATTTCTTCCATTTGCTGGTCAACAGTAGTACGTACTTGCTCTAGCATCGCATAGTTGGAACGGTTAGCATTTTCGGACATCATCGATTTTACGTTGGAGTATAGAACGACAGATAAGGCTACTGGAATAATTAGAATGATAATATAGGACAACCATAGAGTAAGAAAAACAACGTTACGTTGACGCATAGTATGTCCCCCCTCAAATACTTCAAACGAGCTAGAAATAATGATTTATACAATCTTTGGAAAGTAATTGTAGCTTATCATATTTGATTTTTTCAAGCAATCCTTGTTAGAGGTAAATGTGTCAAAAAGCTTGATAATATAGGCTATTCTATTAAATTGATAGTGCTTATAGAATTTAGTTAGTTCAAAAAATGAAAATAAAATAGCTGTTTTAAAATGCTGGATATAGGTTTAGAGAGAAATGGAACCTATACTAAATGTAATAGGTCGGCCACCTAAAGTTTATCATTAATTACGAGAAGAATATCGAGGAGGGTCTTATGCGATGACAAAAACAAAAAAGCAAAGAATACTTCAAGTATCGATCGCACTTTTAATTTTTACATTGATTATTGCTGGTTGTAGTGGTGGCGGAACTAATGGTGGTAGTACGAATAAACCTAATGGTACCAATGAATCAAACAAAGGTAACAATGATCCACAAGTTTCAGATGATCCAGTAACAGAAGATGTTAGTTATCCTGATAAAGTAACATATTGGGTAGCGCTAGGAGCGAATGCAGCAGCGACAATGAAAGATTACGGAGAGATTAAAGCATATAAAAAGTTAGAGGAAGTAACAGGAACTACAGTGGAATTTCAACATCCTCCTACAGGACAAGAGAGAGATCAATTTAACTTAATGATCGCTTCTGGAAAATTGCCAGATGCCATCGAGTATAACTGGTCAGGTGCGCCTAAAGGAGTCGATAGTTTAATAAAAGAAAACCGAATTATTCGTTTAAATGAACTTATTGAAGAACATGCACCTAACTTGAAAAAGTTACTGGATGATAATCCAGAATTTAAAAAGCTAGTAACGACAGATGAAGGGAATATTTATACTGTTCCTTTTATAAGAAATCATCCATCACTACAATCTGTTAATGGGCCAGTTATGCGGAAAGATTGGTTAGATTATTTGAATTTGTCAGAACCGAAAACTATAGCGGAGTGGGAAACGGTATTAACAGCTTTCCGTGATGGAGATCCAAATCAAAATGGAGAGAAAGATGAAATTCCCTATTTATTTCATATTCCTGATTTAGATATAAATCATTTGTTTATCGGCGCTTATGGCATTACATCGGGCTTCTATAATGATGGTGGAACGATTAAATACGGACCAACACAACCAGAATTCAAAGAGTTTTTAACACTAATGGCAAAATGGTATAAAGAAAAGCTAATTGATCAAGATTTTGCCACGACAGATGGAAAATTAAGAGATGCGAAAGTAACAGGTAACCAGTTAGGTTCGCTAAGTGCTTACCCAGGTAGTGGTATCGGTCGTTATACTGAACTTGCTAAAGAAACTACGCCTAACTTTGCGATGGTTGGTACGGTATATCCTGCTTTAGAAAAAGGTGGATATGCCATGGGACAATTTAGCTTTCCTTTTACAGGAGAAGGAACGGCAATTACAGCAACGGCAAAAGACCCAGAAAAAATATTAAAATGGTTGGATTATAAATATTCTGATGAAGGGCATTTATTGTTCAACTTCGGTATTGAAGGAGAAAGCTATGTAATGGAAGGCGATTATCCGAAATTTACGGATACTATTTTAAATAACCCAGAAGGTTTACCAATAACACAAGCGATGGCTAAATACTTTATATCTGGTTGGAGTGGTCCGATTGTACAAGATTATCGTTACCAAGAACAATATTTCCAATTGGAAGAGCAACGTAACGCTAGTGCAAGATGGCAAACTGCTAATCACGAAAAGTTAATGCCACCTGTTACATTAACGATTGACGAAAGCTCCAAAGTTTCATCGATAATGAACGATGTTAAAACGTATCGAGATGAAATGATGACGCGGTTTATTATGAATGCGGAACCAATTGAAAACTTTGACAAATTTGTATCGACGATTGAAAGTATGGGCGTTCAGGAAGCGATTGCAGCACAACAAGCAGCATATGATCGTTTCCAACAACGAAAATAGTTGGAGTAGTATACAAGTGATAGAAAATTAGTTCGTCTGACGGGAGGGCTCTTACAAGTGGAACTGAAACCAAAACTGACATCGACGAGTCCCCCTGTAAAGGGGGCCGATAAAAACGCTTTTAAATATCGAGCGTTACGCGACCTGAAAATTAATAAGTATGTATATATGATGCTTATTCCTGTTATTGTTTATTATATTGTCTTTATGTATTTTCCAATGTACGGTCTACAAATTGCTTTTAAAGATTTTTCTGCGGGAACTGGTATGTTAGGAAGTCCTTGGGTGGGCTTTAAACACTTTGAAAGTTTTTTTAATAGTTATTATTTTTGGAGATTGTTGCGTAATACGCTGTTATTAAGTTTATACGAGCTTTTATTCGTATTTCCAGCATCTATTTTACTAGCATTATTACTAAATGAAGTACGTAGTTCCAAGTTCAAACGTACCGTACAAACAATTACGTATATGCCTCACTTTATTTCCATCGTAGTCATTGCCGGGATGTTAGTAGACTTTTTATCACGCGATGGATTAATTAATGATGTTGTTGCTTGGTTCGGTTTGGAACGAACAGCATTTTTGGGAGAACAAAGCTGGTTCAGGACGATTTATATATCGTCTAACATATGGCAAGGCGTCGGCTGGGGTTCGATTATCTATTTGTCTGCAATGTCCAGTATCGATCCATCTTTGTATGAAGCCGCTCGGGTAGATGGGGCAGGACGATTACGTCAAGCATTCAATGTTACATTGCCAGGAATTATGCCAACGATTGTTATATTGTTAATTTTACAAATTGGTAATTTTATGACAGTTGGAACGGAGAAAATTCTTTTGCTATACAATAGTACGACTTATGAAACTGCTGACGTTATAGGTACATTCCTCTACCGAAAAGGGATTCTAGAAGCAGACTACAGTTATAGTGCAGCAGTGGGCTTATTCAATTCCGTTATTAATTTTACGTTGTTAGTGCTAGCCAATGCGATTACTCGTAAAACTAGCGAAAATAACTTGTGGTAAAGGATGCGGCAGCGATGAAAATTAAACGAAGTGTTGGAGAAATTGTATTTGATACGAGTAACGTTGTTGTTCTACTATTGTTGTCAGCAATTACGTTATACCCATTATTATATGTATTAATAGCGTCGCTTAGTGATCCTGCTTGGTTAGTGAAAACGAGAGGTTTGATCTTTTATCCAAAAGGTATGACGTTAGAAGCGTACAAAATGGTGTTTATGAATCCAGCTACGATGTCGGGATATTTCAATACGATCTTTTATGTAGTAGTTGGAACATCGCTTAATATCGTAATGACTGCATTAGGAGCTTATGCATTATCTAGGCAAAATGTGATGTGGAAAAATCCGATTATGTTCGGAATAGTATTCACCATGTTTTTTAATGGAGGATTAATTCCTACTTTTTTATTAGTTAATAATTTAGGATTACTTGATTCACGTTGGGCACTAATACTTCCAGTAGCGATGAGTGCTTATAATTTAGTTATTATGCGGACCGCTTTCGCTGGTGTACCAGTTAGTTTGGAGGAATCAGCGCGTCTGGATGGAGCGAATGATTTTACGATTTTACTACGGGTAATTGTTCCATTATCCATGCCAGTTATTGCAGTTATGTTATTGTTTTATGGTGTCGGACATTGGAATGCTTGGTTTAATGCGATGATTTATTTGCGAACACGTGATTTATATCCGTTACAGTTGATTTTGAGGGAAATATTAATAACGAATAGTACCGATACGATGATGACCGGTGTTGGTGGTGGGGATAAAATGCCAATTGGTGAAACCATCAAGTATGCGACCATTATTGTAGCGACCGTCCCGATCCTGGCATTATATCCATTTTTACAAAAATATTTTGTGAAGGGCGTTATGATTGGAGCGATAAAAGGTTAATATTTGGATAGTTTAAAATGTTAATACGTGATCGATATTAGGGGCTGGATGTTATGAGTGGAAATAGATTATTAAATGAAGAAATTTATAATTCCAAACTTTATTTTGAAAAGGATTTCGATCTTCGATTAGAAAAAGAACTGTTGGACAGTCCATTAAAAGAAAATGATGTATTAATTCGAACGGTATATAGTTTAATTAGTCCAGGAACAGAATTAGCATTATATACCGGAACGCATGTAGGGATATCAGATCCGAATAATACATTTGCCAAATACCCCTTTTATCCGGGATACGCTCTTGTTGGTGAAATTGCTGCTGTTGGTAGTGATGTTGAACACTATTCCATTGGAGATTTTGTATATGCTACGGGAAAGCACGCTAGTTATAACGTGTTATCTACTCAAAATCAACCAATATCGCCTATTATAGCGATTAGTCATCAATCCGAATTAGAAAGAATACCCTTTGCCAGATTAGCTGGAATTTCAATGACTGCTATTATACAGAGCAATATACGGGTAGGGGATGTTGTTGTAGTTATTGGTATGGGGTTAATTGGAAATATGGCAGCTCAGCTATATGCGTTATTGGGTGCTGAAGTAGTAGTAATAGATGTTGTGGAGGAACGGTTACTCATAGCGCAACAAGTGGGAATACAACATACGATATTAGCAACGGATGCTGCACAGTGGAAAGAGAAATTACAACAACTGATGAAAAGAGAGCAAGCGGATATTGTAGTAGAAGCAACTGGATCGCCACATCTTGTTGTACCTGCACTGGAGCTTGTGAAAAATATGGGGCAAGTTATCGCACTAGGTTCAACACGTAGTCATACAAAAATAAATGTATATGAGCACATACATCGAAAAGGTGTCCGTTTTATAGGAGCACACGAAGGGTTACAAAACGATAGCGATTTTCCTTCCAATCGATATGAAATTACACGTTACATGTTACGGTTAATTAACGACAATATATTGAAAATCGGTCCACTGATAACGAATAAAATAACCTATACCGAGGCACAGCGAGGATATGAGATGCTACTGCATCAGCGTCACGAAGCTTTAGGCGTATTATTACAATGGAAATAAAGGGATTAAAATAACAGATAGGGCTGTCCCATAAAAAACTTCCCCAAAATAAAAAGTTGGGCGATAAAACGTAACGCAATGTAACATAACGTAACGTTTCCGTCCAACTTTTATCCAATATTTCGTACAAATCTCAACTTCATCCGTCATTCGCAGCTCTATTATCTGCCTGTAGCTCTCCGTCGATGGTTCCATCCGCTGTCAATTATCAAACCAAGCCCTTTTATACGAAAATTAGTACAAAGCCACCATTTTGACGGTCATTTCTGAGCTTTTCATACGAAATTTCGTATAAATCCTCCAACTTCGATCCTTATACCGAGGTCGTTTATACGATAAAACGTATAAATCCTACATTTCGACAACCATATTCAGCTTGGTCATACGAAATTTCGTACAAATCTCAACTTCATCCGTCTTTCGCAGCTCTATTATCTGCCTGTAGCTCTCCGTCGATGGTTCCATCCGTTGTCAATTATCACACTAAGTCTTTTTATTTGAAAATTAGTACAAAGCGACCAAGTCTGCATCTACCTGACCATATCCAATCCTTTTATACGATAGAACGTATAAAAACCTGCGCTATAGCGCAGGTTTTTTATGATTTACATTCACATTCAAATTCTACATCCATGCCCATATTGATAACCATACCTACGTCCATGTAATTTGTTGCTTAGATTCGACAAATTTCAATCGGGCATACTGGACATTCTGGGCAGCCTGCCATTTTGCGAAGTTCACCTTGATTAATAATTTGGAGAAGTCCATCATTATTTTGCTCAAGAATACCTTCTTTTTTCATGCTGCTTAGCATTCTGTTAATGCCTTCACGAGTAGTTCCAGCGAGTTCAGCTAGATCGCTATTCGTTAATTTGATGTCAATTAATATATGATCGCTTTTCATAATACCGAAGCTGTTGCATAGGCGGATTAATGTGGAAGCTAGTGCGCCATGTTTGCCACCCATTAATAAATCGCGCAGTTTTGATTCTGTTTGTCGTTGCATTAAACTCATCCACATTGCAAATCGATATGAAAACTCACCGCTTTTGCTCATTAGTAGTTCTAATTGCAAACGTGATATAACTCCGACTTCGACATCGTCGATTGCTTCGGCACTATATCGGTGCATCGTATCCCAAGCATCAATATCAGCAATCAAATCATTCGCTTGTACGATAGATAGTAGCAAGTCTTTACCATCACTTGTTGTTTTGCGTAGTTTTAGTCTTCCACTTTTTATCCAGTAAACTGATGTTGCTTCGTCTCCCTCCCAAAATAGGTAAGACCCTGCTGAAACTTTCTTTATATGTGTAATAGAAGCGAGCTGATCTAGCTGCCCTTCTGTAAAAAACGATGCATTCCCTTTATATCCGTTGTCGGTTGTTGCGACCGGCCGTTCTGTTGTGTTGGCGAAATAAATACTCATACCGCTTCATCCCCTCACCCTTGTTACTTTTATCATACTATCATCTGTAAAAATTCGAAATCAGGGAATTCACTGATTATGATAGGGAATTTCCCTGACATACATATTTGAAAATAAGCTCTATACTACATATAGGATAAAATTTTACGATTGTATGGAGCAGTAAGGGGTGGTATGGATGATTACTACTATTGAATCCAAAATTGACTATTCGTTAGAGTATATACGTCAGCAGTCCAGTAGTGATTTTATTGGACTTGGCGTTATCGATAGGGAGCAGCGCAATTTGTATTGGAGCTATGTAAAAGGTAGTGTAAGCGCTCGGACTTTACTCATTGTGCAAAAATTAACAGGTGGCTTAACAGGTGCTGCTATTCGAGCTGGAAGACCAATGAAGTCGTCGTTTATATGTAGTGATGCAGATCGATTCCGACAAGGTGAACCTGTGATGTTAACCGAAAAATTAGACAGTGCATTGTCACTGCCTGTGTATAATTCTAATGAGATTACAGCGATATTATTATTAGGAAGAAGAAATCAGATGATATATAGCTCAGCGGAGCAAGGGGACGCTGTTGATTATGCCAGTCAATTAGGGGAATTGTTAGTGATGGAATTACCTAATCGCTTACAATAAAATAGTGTGATAACATCTCGCTGTACTGCTATAATAGATAAGGAGCAATGCAGCGAGGTGAGAATATGATTAAACTAATGATCTGTGATGATCATGCCGTAGTTAGATCTGGTTTGTCTATGCTGTTGCATGGACGTAATGGAATAGAAGTTATCGGTGAAGCGTCTGAAGGTGATGAAGCGATTGTACTCGCTCAACAAATCCATCCTGACGTTGTATTAATGGATTTAAGTATGCCGCATGGCAAAGATGGAATGACAGCAACGAGTGAATTGAAAAAGCTAATGCCAGATGTTGCGATTTTAATTTTGACGATGCATGATGATGATGAATATTTGTTCCGTGCCATTCAAATCGGGGCTTCTGGTTATATATTGAAAAATGCACCACATGATGAATTGATATCAGCTATTCAATCTGTAGCTATGGGCGATGCTTATTTGTACCCAACGGCAACCAAACGGTTAATGGGAGAATATTTGGATCGGTTGCGCAATGGTGCAGAAGTCGTGACTCCTTATGATACGTTATCCGAGCGAGAACGAGAAATTTTAGGCTGGCTGGCGAAAGGTTACACGAACAAAGAGATAGCTGAAAACTTATTTATTAGTGTGAAAACGGTCGAATCGCATCGTAGTAATGTGATGGACAAACTAGGGCTAAAGACAAGACCAGAATTGATTAAATTTGCTTTGAAGAAAGGACTGTTGAATTTTGAGTAATCCCTCTTCATCTTTGATGCCCCAAGGAATAGGCAATGACGTCGATAAACTGATCGCTATATTGCAACAACAGCATATGAAGCCAGACCTGCTAGAGCAGGTAACGAATTCTTTGAAACAACTGACAGATGTAAAATTCGCATTAGATGAATCATCTATCGTAGCGATAACAGATGCTCGTGGGCGTATTCAATATGTCAATGATAAATTTTGTGAAATCTCTAAATATGAACGCAGTGAATTGTTAGGGGAAGACCATCGAATTATTAATTCAAGTTTTCACAGTCGTGTTTTTTTTCAGCAGCTATGGCGAACGATTGCTAGTGGCAATGTATGGCGGGGAGAAATAAAAAACAAGGCGAAAGATGGCAGCTACTATTGGGTTAGTACAACAATTGTTCCTTTTATAGATAATCAAGGTAAACCGTACCAGTATTTAGCAATTCGTACAGAAGTAACGGATCGCAAGTTAACAGAGCAGAAACTGAAAGAAGCAATGGTCAAAGTTATTGAAATTCAAGAAGATGAGCGGAAACGAATATCACGAGAATTGCATGATGGAATAGGGCAAAGTCTATTTTCGCTACTTATTCGATTAGATCGGTTAATTTCTGAAAATGAACAGTTGTCTGATTTACATCTGTTGCGTAAAGACGTGTCTGTTATGATGGAAGATATTAGAAGTATTGCGTTTGAATTACGTCCATCTGTGCTGGATGATCTCGGTGTTGTACCTGCTATTCGTACTTACATCGAAAACTATGCGCAGCATTTTGCAATTAATATAAAATTGGAGCATAGTTTAGAAACACGATTATCATCTGCTCGTGAAACAGCTATATACCGAATTATTCAAGAATCATTAACTAATATTGCAAAATACGCTGATGTATCTGAAGCGGTAGTACAGCTTATGGAAAATGATCAAGAAATAATTGTTACGATCGCTGATGAAGGGCAAGGTTTTACGTTAGATGATTGTGACCATGGCGTTGGATTGTTTAGTATGGAAGAACGTGCACGAAGTGTAGGTGGCATGATCGATATATGCACATCGCCTGGTAATGGAACGACTATTAAATTTACTTTGCCACTTACGTAAGCTAAAAGCTGTAATCAAGCAACATGAGAAAGACTGTTTGCAACGAAAGAGAGGAGTAAGTTGGCGATGAAAGAATGTATTTTTCATTTTAAATTGACTAGAGGAAAAGAGACAGAAGCGTTACGGGGATTACTTTTTTTGGGTGATGATGAGCGTCCACAAATGAAAGATTTTTTAGCTGCATTTACTCAAATGGGCTACAAAGTAAAACGAGATCATGATTACGAATTGAAGTTTACATCACTTGATCCAAAAGATCCTTTTCAAATAGAAATTACGAAATTAGAAATAAAGGGTGAAAAGAAAGATCAAGCAGCGATTGATGCGGAGTTAAAAGCAATTTTAGAGCAATTAATTAAACCATCGTGGTGATCTGTCTCTTAAAAACATTTTATGGAAAAATTAAACCTTACAAGCAAATCAAACTGTTTATGCAGTGGGAATAGCTTGTTTTTTTTTTGGCTTTTGCATCATAATAGTAACAAACGTAATCGAAAGTAGGAGAAACGAGTGTACCGCATATTTATAATCGAAGATGATTTTAAAATAGCAGAAATATTAAAACAAAAGCTGAAAAAATACGGTTATATAGTAGAGCGAGCGGAACAATTTCAGCAGTTGCAAATAGAAAGTAAACAGTTTGATCCTCATGTCATTTTACTGGATATTAATTTACCGTATTATGATGGATACTACTGGTGTAGGCAGATTCGAATTACTTCCAGTGTACCAATTATTTTTTTGTCAGCGCGAGCGGGAGAGATGGATCAAGTAATGGCGCTAGAAAATGGTGGAGATGACTACGTCACAAAACCGATTCAAATTGATTTGTTGTTAGCCAAAATTAAAAGCTTGTTGCGGAGAACGTACGGAGAATATGCTGGTGATATAAATCAAGTGCGCGGAGATAGTAACGAAGAATCAGAGCATCAAACAGCAGGAGTGATAAATGTTGGTGAACTCCAATTATTTTTTTCGCGAAATGTATTGCGCTGGCACCAACAACAAATAGAATTAACAAAAAATGAAGTAAAGTTGGCCCATTGCTTCCTGCAAGCATACGGAAATGTGGTGACGAGGGAGACACTTTTGGAAGCGTTGTGGGATGATGTTAGTTTTGTCGATGACAACACGCTGACGGTGAATGTTACTCGTTTACGCAAAAAAATGGAACAAATCGGATTGCCTAAAGCGATAGAAACGGTTCGAGGTAGTGGTTATAAACTAGTTTTGCCAGCTTTATAGAATCGAAAAACGATGTGTCAGAAAGTTAAAGGTGAAGCAATTGAAGCAGTCAAAGCAATTAAAGAAATTAAAGCAAGAAGGAAAGTTGCTGCGCATATTTTTATTTGATCGTTTGTTGTATTTGTTGAGCATTGTTATTATCGTTATTATTTTTGCTGTTTTAATGGAGTTAGAGTTAGTTCTTTATGGTGGATATGTTCATTCGGCTACTCGCAACTATTTTGTGTTTTTGGCTATTGTGATCATGCTAGCTGTTATAACGATTGATTATTTACGACAACGGAAATACTATACAGAAGTCCTTGTCTCTACGACTCCAACAATGGATTTAAGTGAATCGTTACTATTCCAATCGGCTGTAACCAAAGAGCAACAAGCAGTGAATGCGATGATACAACAACTGCATACCGCTTATTTGAATCAATTGGGCGAGCATCGTCGCAAACAAGAAAGAAATCATCACTTTGTATTACAGTGGGTCCATCATATGAAAACGCCAGTTTCAATTATTGATTTATTAGTAGAAGAAGATGCAGAGCAAGTAACGATGCAAAGTATTCGTGAAGAGAATGACAGAATTTCTAGTGGGTTAGATATTATGTTGCATACTGCTCGATTAGAAAAATTTGCAGTAGACTTGCACATAGAAGAAGTAGCTGTTCATGATATCGTTCGCAAAGTAATTAACCTACATAAAAAGCAATTTATCCAGTTTTCGATCTTTCCTCATTTGGAAGGACAGTTGACTGTAGAAACGGATGTGAAATGGTTTCAATTTTTAGTGCAGCAGCTCGTAAGTAACGCGATCAAATATAGTAAGCAAAAACCAGGTAATAAAAATTTGCGAATTGTATGTACGAGCAGTAAGGAGCAAGATCGAAGTATAGGCGAAATAACGATTATAGATGAAGGAATTGGTATTGCTGAGCACGAGCTACCACGCATTTTCGATCCTTTTTATACAGGGCAAAATGGGCGTTTAGTAGAGGAGTCTACTGGTATGGGGCTATATTTGAGCCAACTAATTGTTGGGAAGCTCGGGCATACGATAGAAGTACAGTCTACAATTGGTATCGGAACAGCTGTGACGATAAAATTCACTTCAAGTGGTGTGCATCATTTTAGCCAATAAAGTCAAGGTGACAATAATGTAAGCTAGAAATAGGGAATAGAAGCTGAATTGTAAGACAAATCGATGGGTAGCCCTTCTGTTTATTTATATAATATGTGTAGATTAGTAATTGTACGAAGGAGGAGTTATAACCATGTCTGTTTTACAAGTAAAAGGTTTATGTAAAATTTACGGCGGTAAAGGTAAGATGACTTATAAAGCATTAGAAGATATTGAGTTGGATGTCAAAAAGGGCGAATTTGTCGGCATTATGGGACCGTCAGGGAGCGGGAAAACGACATTATTGAATCTATTAGCAACGATAGATAAACCAACGTCTGGCGTATTGGAGATTAATGGGATTAATCCAGTAACCTTATCACCCAATAAATTAGCATTATTTCGCCGTAGACAGTTAGGATTTGTGTTCCAAGATTTTAATTTACTTGATACGTTAAGTATAAAAGAAAATATTATATTGCCGCTCGTTTTAGAGGGAGTAGCTCCGCGGCTTATCGAAGAGCGCTTGCAACCTATTGCTGAATTTTTGAATATTTCATCTATATTAACGAAGCGGACGTATGAAGTTTCTGGTGGTCAGAAACAAAGAGCGGCTATTGCCCGGGCAATCATTCATCAACCATCTTTAGTGCTAGCCGATGAGCTAACGGGTAATTTGGATTCAAAAGCGGCGAAAGATGTAATGGATGCACTACAAGATATGAATAAACAAATGGATGCAACGATACTAATGGTTACCCATGATCCGTTTGCGGCAAGTTACTGTGAACGTATTATTTTTATTAAAGATGGTAGCTTTTTTTCGGAAATACGACGCGGTGCTAATAGGCAAGCTTTTTTTCAACAAATATTGGATGTGTTAAGTGTGCTGGGAGGGAACTTCGATGACGTTTCGCTCACTCGCAATTAGTAATATAAAAGGAAATTGGCGGTCTTATAGTGCTTATTTTTTAAGTAGTGTCTTTTCGGTCGCTATATTTTATCTTTATGCCGCATTTATCTATCATCCGGGCATTGTGAATGGTCATATTATCGGAGCTTCTGGTGTAAAAACAGCGATGGAGCTTTGTCTCTATTTGATCATTATATTTTCGTTCTTTTTCGTCTTATATTCTAATTCCGCATTTTTAAAAACACGAAAAAAAGAATTCGGACTATATTCTTTGTTTGGGATGACACGAAATCAGTTACGTAAGATGGTCATTTATGAAAACACGGCTATTTCGCTGTTAGCGATAGCAACGGGAATCGGCATTGGCATGCTGTTTAGCAAATTGTTTTTTATGACGATATCGGCGTTACTCCAAATGGAACAGTCGATGCCGTTTGCAATGCCTAGTCGAGCTATATGGATAACTGCTATTGGATTTTTTAGTTTATTCTTTTTTTTATCGATCTGGTCTTCCTTTCGGATTGGCAAAGTAGAAATAATTGAACTACTCCAAGCAGGGCAGCGTCCAAAAGGGGAACTTGTTTATTCCAAGTGGCTTGTTTTGGTTGCCGTTGTTTGTCTAGCTGCAAGTTATTCCATGGCATATATCATGGATGGTTTTAGTTTTATACTATTATCTTTACCCATCTTAATTACTGTAGTAATTGGAACTTATTTTTTATTAACCCAGCTCAGTATCTTCTTGTTGAAATTAGCAAAGCGAAAACCATCTTTTTATTATAAACGGACGAATTTGCTAACGTATGCGCAGTTGGGTTACAAAATTAGAGATAACGCTCGAATTTTATTTACCGTTTCTATTTTAAGTGCTGTTATTATGACAGCAATGAGTACAGTATACATTATGTCGATTCAAATGCGAGATGATGCACTTGAGATATACCCACATACGATGTCTTTTGCAGCACCCAGTCAGCAAATCGAACAATTACTGGATGAAAAACAGCTGGAAGAGAAAATAGCAGCAGCAAACATTGAAGTTGCTTTCAAAGATAAATACAGCGGGATTTTGCTGGATAATTCTACTATAGAATTACAGATGATGAACAAAAAAGGAGTAAACAAGCCGTTCCACTGGGATCAAAGTATATCCTTTATTATTGCTGAATCAGATTATAACAATTTGGCGCAACATTTAAAATTACCCAAAACATCGCTTCATGATGGCGAATTAGTTTTTATTGGTTCCAGTTATGAATATATTGATCATTCTTTTAAACAAGGAACGTTCCAAAGTACCATTGAAAGTCAAATATGGAATGTGGATATCGTGCAGTGGATTGATGGGAATATAATGAACAAAACACTACCATATGTCGGTTATACACTAGTAGCTAACGATGAAATGTTCCAGCAATTATCGCGTAATACAAATAAAGAGCAAACAATAACCGTTATCGGTTATGAATTAAAAAATTGGACGAAGACCACTTCATTTATGAATGAACTGAAAGCAGATTTAACACCAGAACAACTAGAGATTAGTAGTATTGGTAGACTAGCAGCATATAATGAAGCAAATACGATCAGTGGTTTAACATTATTTATTGGTTTATTTATTAGTTTATTATTTTTTTTAGCTGCTGGCAGTATGATTTATTTCAAACTGTTCACAGAGCTATCAGAAGATCGCAGTCATTTCCGCTCTTTACATCGGATTGGGATGACTAAAGCAGAAACTAAACGAATTGTTGTAAGTCAAATAGCGATTATCTTTTTCGTACCTTGTGTCATCGGAATCGTTCATGCATTGTTTGCAATGCAGTCACTGGATAACATTATGATGTCATCTAATTGGTTATACTCGTTTGTTATTATCGGTATTTTTATTCTCATGCAATATATTTATTTTCTAGCTGCCAGTCGTAGTTATATGAAAGGTTTAATGAGGAGCGAAGGATAATTAAGTGGTGTTTATTTTCATAGAAACAAGCGTAATTGTTGCTGTTCTTTCAGCTGACAAAATTACGCTTGTTTTTTATGTTATGGGGCGAAACTAACGTTGATTTGGACAATTTCTGAGCGACTACCAATCCGAATGGGAGGTCCCCAAAAACCGTAGCCAGAAGTTACAATCGAATGCATATTATTTTTTTGCAAGTATCCCCAATCATTTTCAAATAATAGCTGTGTAATCAGGTGTGCTGGTGCTATTTGCCCTCGATGCGTATGACCAGAGAGAATAAGGTCTGCCCCTTGTTGTTCAGCTTCCGCGAAATCTTTTGGTTGATGCTCCAGTATAATAATTGGCTTCGTATGATCTAGTTTTTCTGTAAGCTGTTGCAGTGGCACTCGTGCTTTATCAGAATGATCTTTGCGACCAATAATGTATAGTTTGTCTTCAAGAAGTTCTACTTCATCATAGAGAACCTTAATATTACTGCTCTCGATCACTTCTATCAATTGTTCTAGTCCTTCTGTTGTTCGATCGTGATTACCGAGTGAAGCATAAGTGCCGTACGTAGATTGTAAGTTTTGTAAAATAGCTGGAATGCCTTGAGCGACTACTGGCGCTAGTTGGTCATCGATAATATCTCCGGGAAATAAAATAATGTCTGGTTCCAGCGCATTGATTTCTTTTACTAATCGTTTCGCGTGATTTTTACCTGATAAATACCCGAAATGCATATCCGAAGCTACAACAATTCGCAATGGGTCTTTTGCATCGTTGAGCTGTACATTATCTTTGACAATCGAAACGTCATATTGCTTAACATAAGGGCTATAAGCATTGAAAGAACCGACTGCAATAATGACAACGAGTGAAACAAGCAATATAATGCTAATCGTTTGTTGTGCCCCTTGTTTGGAAAATTTCATCATTCGTGCTATCCAGATAATCAGATGGGCGATTGGCAATAACATTAATAAAAGGACAAATAAGACCAGCCAATATGCGCCTATCACTTGCAAATAAGATTGTGAAACAAAGATTCTGCCCAAAATAAAGGAAACAGCTAAAAAGCTAATAATAATAATATAAGCCCATTTAAACCGGTTGCGCAGCACTGGTTGCAAAAAGCGCCAGCTACTTCTTCCAATGTAATAAACTAAAGCGCTATATACGAGTAAAAAAACAATTCCAATTACAATAAACATCGTAATTCTCACTCCCCCCGCTTTATTATAGCAAGTAACAATAGTAAAATGCTAATCGATGGTGGCGTGCTCTTCTTTGCGTTGAAGTGGTATACTAGAAGTAGCGATAGAATTAGTAAGTACGATGATAAGTTATAATAAATGAAAATATAAAAGTAGGAGAATGAATATATGAAATCACTAGTATTAGCCGAAAAACCAAGTGTAGCAAAAGAAATAGCTCGTGTACTCGGCTGTACCCAAAAACATAAAAGCTATATTGAAGGTCCAAAGTATGTGGTCACGTGGGCGCTAGGACATCTTGTAACATTAGCAGAACCGGAAGATTACGATAAAAAATACCGCACATGGACACTAGAAGATTTGCCAATTGTACCAAAGCGGATGAACTTGAAAGTAATGCGTGAAACATCGCATCAATTTAAAGCAATTGCACAATTATGCAAACGACAAGATATATCGGAGTTAATTATTGCGACTGATGCTGGGCGTGAAGGGGAGCTAGTTGCTCGCTGGATTATGGAATTAGTCCATTGGCGCAAACCGTTTAAGCGGTTATGGATTTCGTCACAAACTGATCAAGCAATTAAAGAAGGGTTTCAAAAGCTAAAAGATGGACGAGCTTATAACGATCTTTATGCATCGGCTGTATGTAGAGCAGAAGCGGATTGGCTAATTGGATTGAATGTGACTAGAGCACTTACGACGAAATACAATGCACAATTGGCGGCAGGGCGAGTACAAACGCCAACATTGTCGATGTTGATGGAAAGAGAAAAGGCGATAAAAAACTTTCAATCGCAGCCTTATTGGACGATAACAGCACAATTTGATCGCTTTCAAGCTACATATCGTCAGCAAGATACACAGGATGGAAGGATATGGAGTGAAGAAGAGGCAAAGGAAATTGTAAAGCGAATTGCTGATAATAGCCAAGTGGCGACCGTCGTTCAATTGCGGACAACCGAAAAACAACAGCCTCATCCACAAGCATATGATTTGACGGAATTGCAGCGGGATGCGAATAAAAAGTTAGGTTTTTCGGCGAAGCAAACGTCCAATGTATTGCAAAAATTGTATGAGCAGCATAAATTGGTAACCTATCCGCGAACGGATTCCAAATATTTGACGACAGATATGGTACCGACGCTTCCTGGTAGATTGCAAAGTATCGCAGTAGGTCCCTATCAAACATTAGCTAGAAAAGCGCTAGCTGGAAAAGTAACGATGTCTGCTCGTGTAGTTAATAACGAAAAAGTATCTGATCACCATGCGATTATACCAACGGAACAATTTGTGCAGCTAGGTCAATTAACGAATGATGAACGAAGACTGTACGATCTCATTGTACGCCGGTTTTTAAGTTTGTTTTTTAAGCCTTATCGATACGATGAGACAGCTGTTGTTATCCAAGCTGGTAACGATAAATTATACGCCAAAGGTAAAATCGAAAAAGATGCTGGGTGGCGAGCAGTTTATACAGAGAACAGTAGAGAGCTGGATCGAGAGGACGAAGAAGAGGACGGACAAGAAAACACATCTTCTCTAGAGCAACAGTCGTTGCCGCCACTCAAGCAAGGCGAGAAGCTCAAAATAAAACAAACGATGTATAAACCATTGCGGACGATGCCGCCCGCACGGTACACGGAAGCTAGCTTGCTAGCACAGATGGAAAAGTACGGTCTTGGAACGCCAGCGACGAGAGCTGATATTATTGAAAAGCTATTGCAAACAGATACAATTGACCGAACGAGCAATCGACTGCAACCAACAGGCAAAGGGGAGCAATTGATTGAACTGGTCGTAGATGAGCTGCGTAGTCCAGAACTAACTGCAAAATGGGAAGCAGAGCTGGAAAAAATCGCAAAAGGAAAAGCTGATCCAGAAAAATTTATCGTCGCTATTCGTCAGCAAGCTACGAAGTGGGTAGGCGAAGTAATTAGTACAACGAAACAATACAAACCGCATAATACAACCGGCAGTTTTTGTCCTGAGTGTGGAGAGGCTATGCTTGAAGTGAAAGGGAAACGTGGCAAATCATTTGTCTGTTCCAATCGAGAGTGTAGCTATCGCAAAGCGGCTGGACCAGTATTGCTGAATAAACGTTGCCCGCAATGTCGCAAAAAGATGGAAATGCATGACGGAAAAGCTGGGAAGTATGCACAATGTAAACCGTGTAACATTATAGAAATGTTGGATGAAGCGAAAAGTGGCAAAATAAATAAGCGAGAAGAGCAAAAGCTACTAAATAAATATAAAGATAATGCACCTTTAACTAATAGCTTGGCATACAAATTGA
The DNA here is from genome assembly GCF_042684845.1 of Paenibacillus yanchengensis. Classification (NCBI taxonomy): domain Bacteria; kingdom Bacillati; phylum Bacillota; class Bacilli; order Caryophanales; family Paenibacillaceae; genus Paenibacillus; species Paenibacillus yanchengensis. The sequence goes on from NZ_JBHUMH010000059.1 coordinate 69,820, forward strand.
AAGCAGCGATGATGGAACAAAATAAAAAGTAGGTAATCATCATCACAAAAAGACAGTGTAGATTCGTGAACGAGCGAATTTATTCTGTCTTTTTTGCTGTGTTTCTAAATTAACGGCTAATAACCAGCGACAGCCATCCAAGAAAGTTTATGAGGTTGGACATATTGTAATAGTAAAGAGGGAGAAGGAGTGTGAAGATAATGACAGTAGCACGCGGCAGTGGACGAATACTTGCTAATAAAATGTCAAAAACGGACGTCTTAATCCGCAACCATGAAATTGCTAATCATATACCGCCTACAAAAAGATTCCATTCAAAAAACTTAATGGAAATGCTACAAACACATGGAATGGTTGTTATTAAACCGTTGGTTGGTTCAGGTGGAGCAGGTGTAATAAAAGTTGTGAAACATGCGAAAGGAACCTATTCATATACGTATTTATCCCGTACTCGTTCGTTTCAATCGTATGATTCATTATATAGAGCACTACGAGCTACAATGAAAAAGAAAAGATATATGATTCAAAAAGGAATTGACCTCGCAACTGTGAATGGCAGGCCGATTGACTATCGTGTAAAATATGTGAAGGAAAACGGCAGATGGAGATACAAAGCAATTGTAGGAAGGATTGCTCGTTCTGGCTTATTTGTAACCAATTTGCAGCGAGGTGGACGGCTCGTATCCGGATCAAAAGGAATTGCGTTATCACTAGGATCAAGTTACGTAAAAGAGAAAAAAGGTAAGATGCGTAAACTAACGGTGTTATCTACGAAAATACTAGAACAGCGATATCGTGGTATCAATCAACTGGGCTACGACTTTGGAATAGATAAAAGCGGTAAAATATGGTTATTTGAAGTAAATACGCGACCACAGTAGTAGTATATATAGTAAAAAGTGCGATAAAAAGTTTTATGGAGTTTTAGAATACAATTAAACTTTTCTATCAAGAAATTATACCCACACCTGTGGGTAACATTATCCACATAATCCACCTTGTTATTCTTCGTAATTCGACTATTGTTCACAAAATACGCACAGCATATCCACACTGGGTTGTGGATATGCTGCTTGTTGTCGATTGAAATTAATACATGATACTATGAATCTATCATTAACTTTGCCTAAAAGGAGGACAATCGTATGCGGCAGCTTTCTGATGAACTTCTTGTAGATACTTATCATGCGGCAATAGAATACCAACTTGATCCTGACTTTATATCACTTATCTATGCTGAGATTGAACGAAGAAGTGGAGATTCGGAGCAATTTACGTATCAAATGGTCGTCGTTTAATTATCATTAACATCTATGAATATAGCAATACCTTACCTGATAATAAATTAGATAGTTATATTATATGTAGAGTATCTTCTAAAGATGCTCTATTTGTTTTATTTACAAGTTCAAACGTGCTATATTTATAAGGAGCAATTTATCGGATAAAGGAGAGCATATTACTGTTTGTGTACAGTTCTAAACATTTTCGTATAAAATACCCTTGAATTTTGGCGAAAAACTCTGTAATATGTCTGATGTATGTTGTGATTAATTTCATAATAATTGTAGGCAACATGGAAGAGATTAAAAGATTAAATAGTATAATGTTAAAATTATGATCAAGATTGTGTAAAAATTCACAATCTTTTTACAGAAAATTAAAGAATGGAAGGGATCAAACGATGAGTAGCATACCCAAAATAGTTATCCTTGGTGCCGGATACGGTGGTGTACTTACTGCGCTTCGTCTTCAAAAAGAATTGAATTACAACGAAGCTGACGTAACTTTGGTTAACAAGCATGACTATCACTATTTTACAACCCATTTGCATATGCCTGCAGCGGGTACAGACAATCCAGAAAACGCACGAGTAAATATTTCGAAATTAATTGATGAGTTTAAAATTGATTTTGTGAAATCTACTGTTGTGCAAATTCGACCGCAAGACAAGAAAGTTATTTTAGAGGATGGAACTTTGTCTTACGATTATTTAGTGATTGGACTAGGTGGCGAGCCAGAAACATTCGGCATACCGGGATTAGCAGAACATGCGATGAGTATTCGTAGTATCAACTCCGTACGTTTGATCCGTGAACATATTGAATATCAATTTGCTCGTTACAAATTAGAGCCTCATCGAACAGACTACTTAACGTTTGTAGTTGGTGGTGCTGGATTTACAGGAATCGAGTTTATCGGTGAACTGGCAGATCGTATGCCATTACTATGTAAGCAATATGATGTAGATCCTAATTTAGTCAAAATTTATAACGTTGAAGCTGCTCCAAGTGCACTACCTGGGTTTGATCCGGAATTAGTGGAATATGGAATGGATGTTCTTGCGAAAAAGGGAGTAACGTTCCGCATTGGTACAGCGATCAAAGAATGTACGCCTAGTGGTGTAGTTGTCGGAGATAATGAAGAAATTAAATCTGCAACAGTTATTTGGACAGGTGGTATTCGTGGTAATCGTCTGATTGAAGAAGCAGGATTCGAAACGATGCGTGGTCGTGTAAAAATAAGTGACCATTTGCTTGCACCAGATAGCGATCATGTTTATATTATTGGTGATAATTCATTGATGTTTAACCCAGAAGGTCGTCCATATCCACCAACAGCACAGATTGCAATGCAACAAGGAGTAGTATGTGCGCATAACCTTGTAGCATCAATCCGCAACCAGCCACTGAAAGAGTTCACGTTTAGCAATAAGGGAACTGTTGCTTCACTTGGCAAAGGCGAAGCTATTGGTGTTGCTTTTGGCAAAAAGTACAAAGGTCGTGTTGCTTCTTGGTTGAAAAAAGCAATTGACATTCGTTACTTATTTATTATTGGTGGTATTCAACTTGTATTACGTAAAGGTAAGTTTCTATAAATGAGACATTGTAGTGTGCAAGTTCGTGGGTTGTTAACTAGAGATGAATTAGACCGATATAACGCTTTAATGGAAGTGGGTTCTTATTTAGAATCACAAACACGTTATGACTTAGCTTATACCGTTCAACATGAAGTTGATCTGCTCATTATGCCAGCGATTGAACGTCTAAAAGAAAAAAGTAGACAACGTGATCGAGACACAGCAGCTTATTTGGCTGAGAAGCAAGTGCCAGAAACAGACGAAGACTAAAGTTGCATCGTAATAAACTGCACATAAAAACACCTGTCTTAGCTATAAGTGTATAGGGCTGACCTATAGTTTATAGCTAGTGACAGGTGTTTTTGATTTATACCATTGCGTAATTGATGATAGTTCTCACTAAATGCGAAGTAATTGCTCTAGTTTATCGATGTCCAATATATTACCCACATAAAAATCGCCAAATTCCGCATAACGCGCACTAACTTCATCAAAGCGCATTTCGTAAATTAATTTTTTGAATTGTAGAGCATCGTCAGCGAATAACGTTACGCCCCATTCCCAATTGTCGAACCCGACAGATCCCGTAATAATTTGTCGTACTTTCCCAGCATAAGATCGACCGATTAAGCCGTGACTTAGCATTAATTTTTTACGCTCATCCATACTAAGCATAAACCAGTTGTCTTCGCCATCTCTCCGTTTATTCATTGGATAGAAGCAAATGTGATCTGCTTTAGGAAGCACAGGCTTCAATCTAGCAACAACGTGTGGATTTTCCATCGGATCTCCACCTTCTTTTGCCAAATAGTTACTTAATTCCACTACACTTACGTAAGAATAAGCAGGAATAGTATAACTAGCAAATGAAGTTTTGTTAAATGCTGTTTCAAGCTCATTTAGATCTTGCAACGATTCGCGCAGGTGCATAAAAACAATATCAGCTTTTTGTCCAACGATAGAGTATACGGCTGAACTTCCTTGCTTATTATTTTCTACTTCTAGCCATTCACTATAAAAAGCTTGTAGTTCATTTAAAGCGTCGGTTCGTTCAGCTGCACTGGCAAGGCGCCATTTGCTCCAATCTAATTTGCGAAAATCGTGTAATGCATACCAGCCCTCCAACGTTAAAGCGGCTTCATTCATCTATAATTAACTCCTCTCGTATGTAAACACTAATGTTACTATTGTACCAAAGGCGGAATGTAATGAGCAAATGGCGGTACTGTGACATTTATTTCAGGTGGATTGACTTCAATATTGCAATTGATTAAACTTAATTACGAGAGAAGGAAAGGGGCATATTGTATGGTTATTTACATTGTGCAGTTAATCATTGCTACTTTGTTGTTTTTTGTCATGTTATTTGGTATCGGTTTTATATTAAACATGCTACTAAAAACAACATGGTTTCCGGCAATTGCATTTATTGTAGTTTTAATAGTCGTTGCTATTTGGTCGCCTTGGGATACCGAAACATTTAACCCAACGTTTAATAATATAGGCGAATATACGATATATTATTTGCCAGTAATTGGGGCGATTATTGGAGCGTTTGTTAGTGGCTGGACGATAAAAGTATTGCGTGAAAAAGGATTTAAAATGTTTTAGTACATAGTGAATTATAAGAAACAGCTTCTGCATAAAATCGGAGGCTGTTTTGTTTTTTTGCTGTTATCTACTATTTTACAGAGGGCGCTATTACTATTGATTTATGATAAAATAGGAGGTAGTAAGTGAAGGATGGAGCTAAATAACTATGATTATATCTAATTTATTACATTTTACGGCACATCATCGTTTTTATATATTTCGTGATTTTTCAATGAGCCAATTGGATGGGAAAATGTTGTCCCAAATTTATCAACCGATGATCGGAGCATTTGCTATTGCTGTTTATCAGCAGATGTATCATATGGTGGCGGAAGGTAAGACAGGTTATTCTACTATAGAACCGCTACGCAAGTTATTACTTGGTGCTGGTTTAGAGATGAATGAAGCGAGTCGAAAATTTTTATTAGACCAAATGTCCAAGCTGGAAGCTATCGGTTTACTGCAATCTTATCGGTTAGCTACTGATGATGGCGGTGAAGTAATTTATGAGTTTGAATTAGTTGCTCCGTTATCACCGACAGACTTTTTTAGTACAGTACATTTAGCGATGTTATTACGTGATAAAGTAGGGAAATATGCTGTAATTGAGATGCGGGAATCTTTATCTTGTGCGGAGCCAGATGAATTAGCGCAAGCGGAGTTGATGAAAGAAAACTTGTCGATCCCTTTTTATGAACTATTTAAACTGAATACGCAATCGTTTGATTTGGAGTTGGAACAAGCACTGCAAGAAGTCGCGCCTACTCGTGAGAAAACAGCTGTTGTAGCTTCGCAAGAGCAATTTGTCATTCCTCCTACGATTACATATGGAGAGATTATACTGCGCTTTCCACGTGGCTCTGTTAATCGTCCGCATGTCGAAAAACTACGGATGCATACGGATATATTGGAACAGCTAAATTATGTAGCTTATAAATATCAGCTATCGGTTGTAGATATTTGTCGTATTTTGGATGAAGATGGTGTTTTTGGATCATTTGGAGAATTGCAGTTAGATGAAATACAGCTGATTGCCTCGCAAATGTATCGACAAGATTCTAAGCGGGAACAACAACAAGAAAAACGATTAGCAAAAACAGCAGTATTTCAAAATGAAGAAAAAGGTAATGAAAAGCTAGATAATGAGGAAGCAGCAGTAGAAGAAAAGTATTATTTGCAGGTGCCAGATCAATTAGCTACATATTGCGATATAAGTCAATATAATATGTTGATGCGTAATGAACCATGTACTCACTTTTTAAAAAGGTTTTTCCCAGGTGCAGTACCCCAATGGTTAGAGCAGCAGTTCGAGCATATCGACGTTGTGTATAAACTCGCAGAACCAGTCGTTAATGTGTTAATTCATTATGTTATAGGAGCCAATGATAGCAATCGCATTACGAAAAGCTTTATTGATGCCGTTGCTTCCAATATGTTAATTAAAAAAGTGACTAGTTTTGAGAAGGCAGTTATGTATGTTCGCGAACAAATAAAACTAGAGCTAATGAAAGAAGAACGGAAAGAAATAGCAAGTGGAAAGCGAAGTAAATCGACGAGTGGAGCTGCTCAAACGAGCGCTAACAAATATAATAATAAACGTAATCCTGTTCGAGCGAAACCAGAGATACCGATTATTTCTAGTGAGCAAGCCGCAGCTACTGCTGTTTCGGCAGATGAAATGATGGAATTGCGAAAACTAGCACGTAAGTTAACAGATCACAAAAATGGTTGAGTCGTATAAAGGAGTGATTAACAGGTGGATTCTTTAGGAAATATGCTACAAGGATGGAAGCAAGGGCAATCCATGATGGAACAAGCAGAACAAAAGATGAAAGCACTGGCTGAAGAACCACTGATTAAACAATTACGAGCGAAACATCCTCAGATCAATGACACTATTTTAAAACTACACATGAATAAACTATATCAACATGTTTCAGAATATCGTAATTGTTCCCATTGCCCGGGGCTTGATCTATGTCCGAATGATTATGAAGGGCATTATACGATGCTCTACGTCGATGAATCACAAGCACAAGTGCAAATAAACGATCGGAAAATTGCTTGTAAAAAGTTTAATGCTAGGCAAAAGGAAGAACATATTCGCAGTCGGATTCATAGTTTTTATATTGATGAAAAGTCGTTAAAGAAACGTTATTCGATTGAAGAAATATTAGACAATGATCCGGAACGTGTAAAAGCTGTTGGACAAGTGATGCGCTATATTCACAAAGTGAAGGAAGAAGGTTTATCAGCTCATGGTCTCTATTTGGCAGGTCCATTCGGAACAGGTAAAACATTTTTGATGGGCTATATGATGCATGAGCTAGCAGAAGCTGGATACTCGGGCGTTATTATTTATATGCCTGATTTTGTAGAAGATTTAAAACTACTGATGCATGATGCGATAAAATTAAAAGAAACGATAGATATGTTGAAAGAAACCGATGTACTCGTATTTGATGATATTGGAGCAGAAAATTTAAGCCCTTGGGTACGTGATCATATTATCGGAACGATATTGAACTACAGAATGGAACGCAAACCGACATTCTATACTTCTAACTATCATATGGCAGAGCTGGAGCGTCATTTTAGTTTTACGAATAGAGATGGCGATGAACAACATAAAGGTCAGCGATTGATGAATCGAATTGCGCCATATGTAGAAATGGTCATTGTAGCTGGTAGTAATAAGCGAGGTATGCCTGATTTGGGTAACGAGGAAGTGGGAGAATAACGCTGGGACATAGAAGAAGCCGGTGTGCGAATAAGCAGCGACCGGCTAATCTTCTTGTGACGTATGGTTGTGCGCAACAATTATGAAATGATGAATTTCACAACAACTGCTGCTACAAACACAATCGTCATAAAAGCAAACATACCACCAAATCCGAAAACAACGTCCCAGAAGTCATGACGCGGTTCCTGATTGTAATGTTCGCGTGGATCTTTTACGTTTTCCATCATTACGACCTCCTTTTACGAGCGATTGCTTCTCATAGTATACCCAACTATTAGAATACTTGTAAAGCATGTCAGTGACAAAAGTTAAATACAAATGAAAATAATTGTTATATTAATAATAAGGTGGGCAAAATGATGAATCATTACGAACATATTCAGCACAAGTTAGCGATATTGCCTGATCAGCCGGGTTGCTATTTAATGAAAAATAGTGATCAAGCAATTATTTATGTTGGCAAAGCAAAAGTGCTCAAAAATAGGGTACGTTCGTATTTTTCGGGAAGCCATAATACGAAAACACAAAAGTTAGTATCGGAAATTGTTGATTTTGAATTTATCGTTACAGCTAGCAATGCGGAGGCATTAATTTTAGAGTGTAATTTGATTAAACAACATCAACCACGCTATAACGTACTATTAAAAGACGATAAAACGTTCCCTTATATTAAAATTACGAATGAAAGACATCCTAGATTGGAAGTAACGAGACGAGTTATTAAAGATAAAGGCAAATATTTTGGGCCATATCCAAATGCCTATGCTGCACAACAAACGAAGAAATTACTAGATCGCCTATATCCACTACGTAAGTGCAATACGATGCCAGAAAAAGTATGTTTGTACTACCATATCGGGCAATGTCTTGCTCCATGCGAATATACGGTGGAACAATCTACTTATGATCAAATGGTACACGAAATTACGAGTTTTCTAAACGGTGGACAGTTGGTCGTTCGCAAAGAATTGGAACGGAAAATGGGAGTGGCAGCGGAGCAATTAGATTTTGAGCAAGCAAAAGAATATCGAGATCAATTGTTGGCAATCGATGCGACGATGGAAAAACAAAAAATTACGATGGCAGATGCGTTGGACCGTGATATTTTCGGCTATGCGGTTGATAAAGGGTGGATGTCTGTCCAAATTTTATATATGCGGCAAGGAAAGATGATCGAGCGACATGGAACAAGTTTCCCCTACTATGGTAATGAATATGATGATTTTATTAGTTTTGTTTCGCAATATTATAGTGAAAATCCTGCCTTGCCAAAGCAAGTACTATTGCCACGACCAGAAGAGGATGAGCAAGCCGAAGAAGTAGTTAGCGCATTGGAAAGTTGGTTGAAAATTAAAGTGCAGCTACCACAGCGAGGCAAAAAAAGTGAAGCGGTGGCGATGGCACAGCAAAATGCTACGCTAGTTTTAAATGAAAAGTTTCGCTTATTAGAAAGAGATGAAGATAGAAGTGTTAAAGCGGCACAAGCGCTTGCCAAGTGGCTGGGGCTGGATCAAGCAACACGAATAGAAGCATTTGATAACTCGAATATTCAAGGAACGAATCCAGTATCTGCTATGGTCGTTTTTGTGGATGGGAAACCGGCTAGTAAAGAATATCGTAAATACAACATTAAGACGGTGCAGGGCGCAGATGACTACGAAACGATGCGGGAAGTTATTCGCAGAAGATATGAGCGGGTATTAAAAGAGAACTTGCCTCAGCCTGACCTTATTGTAGTCGATGGAGGAAAAGGACAAATATCAGCAGCTTTGGATGTGCTGCACAATGAGCTAGGGCTATTTATTATGGTATGTGGATTAGTAAAAGATGATAAACATAAAACAGCACAGTTAATGGCTGGAGAGCCGCCGGCTATTGTTCCACTGCCACGTGATAGTCATGAGTTTTATTTGTTACAACGCATTCAAGAAGAAGTGCACCGATTTGCTATTACATTTCACCGTGCGCAGAGAGCAAAATCAATGGTTGAATCGAAATTGGATCAAATACCTGGCATAGGGGAAAAGCGTCGTAAAGCGTTATTAAAACATTTTGGCTCGCTTAAAAAAATAAGTGAAGCAACGGTAGAAGATTTTCAAGCAATCTCAATCGGTTCAGCACTGGCGACACGTATTTTAGAATCTTTGAATGACGATGGACAAGCGTAGAAAACAGAAGAAATTATCAATAGAATACTGCTTATGCAAAAGGCGCTATAATCATCCGTGTTGGTTAACGAATGGTTATAGCGCCTTGCCTATGAAACCATGTTTCTGTAGCTGCTAACCGATCTTTAAAGTTGTTTAAGATCGCTGTAGTGGTACTTTGCCTGAATTACGGCGCGTTCCATCCCATTTTCTCAAAAGGAAGGCGATAATAACGGGTAATATTAAAAAGAAGGTGGCAGATAATTTATCTGTCGTACTACCCATCATATACAGGCTGCTACTTACCGCAATTGTATTGAAAATGGCATGAGTAAAGACGGCTGTTGGAAATCCGTAACGAACGAAAATGAAGCTGAATAACAAACCGATGATGATCAATTCGATCAACCGTGTCGTCGCCGGATAGAATGGATACGTTACATGTCCAAGTGCCCAAAAAATAGTCGGTAATATCGCGGCAGCAAAAGTATTGCGGAACCACCGGCGGAATAATCCAATTCCAAATAAACGGAAAATAGCTTCTTCCGATATGGCTGCTGCCCAAGCTAATACAGGCATTAACCAAAGTACAGACATATTGTAAGGAGAAGTCGAAACGTCACTAGTACTCCAAGTACCGATAACTTTGCTTAGTATCCAAAAAATAACAGGTTGTAATCCTAACATAATGAAAGCAAACAAGTAGGATAAAATCATACTGCGCCATATATAGTTGCCGTAGCCTTGCTCTCCACGTTTTGGCCAAATACTTCGTTTCTGTACTCTCCATAATCCTTCACCTGCAAAGATGGAAATATAAACAGAAAAGGCCATCATAACAGTTAGTATAAACATCACGACAATCATTAATAATTTGAAAGGAGCAGAATTGGATGGTATAGCGCCTTCCAAAGCAAACATTCCATCGATCATATTTAAGTTCATAATGAGATAGGTAAGGAAGAAAATCGCTGTTAACATAATTCCATATTTAAACGATGTATACTGACGATAGACAATAGCATAAATGATCGCCAATATTGCTAAGACGATACTCATCAGTAAATAGCCGTACTGGCTTAACTGCATTGCTAACTTGTCTTGTTGCTTCACATAGGTAATATAATCATCCGGTGGAATAAAATTAGAAGCATATTTTGTTACAACAATCCGATCGTTAATTAACGCTGCTTGTGCAGTAACTTCCATTGTTGCTTCGCCAATGTTATAGCTGCTAGAGGTTGCTTTCCACAATCCATCTGGCGTTTGTTCCCATTGCTGTAATTGCTTTGGATGGAGATGATATCGTAATAGCTCACCTGTAATGGCATCGATTTGTGTTTGTTTGTCTAATGGTTTAGTTGCTTTTTCCTCATCTGTTTGCATGGATTGTAATTTTGGGAAGTGCCAGCCCACTATTTCGCCGCTATACATATGTACATCTACTGTCGGAGTTTCCTGCATACCAGCAATCGTCAAGCGAACTTGAAAAAAATCATTAGGAAAATGAGAGTCATATTGTTGGTCGTAGTTGGCAGTTAGTTTTTCTTTATCCAAATACCCAACAAACAACCGCTTTGATTGATGGATAGGCTTACTTGCACGAACAGTAACACCTAAATGTTGCTTCGCAAAATTAATTGCTTTTGTGCTAGCTTCTTGTTTGGAGATTGCTTTACCGCCGTAAGGATGCTCATTTGAATATTTGATTAACGGTATTATTTCAAAAGAAACAAACACAAGGCAGCTGATTATGGCAGCTAAAATATATTTTTTCCACTCTTTTTGACTTATGATCTCTGTCATCGACTCACCTCTAATATAAACTAAACGACCTATTTTACTTTATCATATTCTTCCATGAATATGCTAATTCCATCCGGAATCTTTTAGATACTGTTGGTAACAACAATAATAAAAAACTAATGGGTTGGTGAATCGAACAACGATGCAATTTGTTTTACCCACAGTTGGACAGACGGATTCATTGTCTCGGGCGATAGATGGATCAAGGACGTAGTACGTTTAGTATTCTCCAGTTCCCCAATATTAATAACCGCTAGTTCATTGTCTAGTAACAACTGCTGTCGCATATAAGAGCGAGGTAGTAGAGTAGCAGCGCGACAAGTATGCAATAACCGTAAAATAGCTTCAAAAGAATCGATTTCCATACGCACATCGGGAGCTAACTGATATTTTTCAAATAATTCATCTGTTAGAACGCGATACCACGTTCCTTTGGAAAATAAAATCATAGGTAAATGGTTTAAATCTAAAATTGAAAATTTTTCTGGTGGCGCTTGTAATACGTTGCGCGGGACGACTAGTACCAAATGATCGTGAAAAAGTGGTGTACTGTGCAGCAAAGGGTCTTCCACGCCAGAAGCGACAATGCCAATATCGACTTTATGGTCGCGGACATAGGAAACAATTTCGTGCGTTTTACCAGTGATTGCTTTAATATCAATGTTAGGATTATTAACTGTTAGTGCTTGGATAATATCGGGTAATGTCGTTTGTAAAGTAGTTAAACTTGCACCTATAGTCAAATGAGATCGCTCTGTGTGGACAAATTCGGCTACGGATTGCATAAACTTATGATGTTTTTGCCTTAATTCCAGTGCGTATTCATACGTTAATTGCCCTACTCGGGTCAATTCCAAACGTTTACCTATTCGGTCAAATAAATCGACACCAATCTCTTGCTCCAATTTGGCAAGTCGGCGTGATAGTGCAGGTTGTGAAATATTTAGCACATTTGCAGCTTTATTCATGCTGGAATGTTCTACAATTAATGCAAACATATGCAATTCTTCGATCATCTCATTCACTCCTTATGCATTTATCGTATAACATATTATAATTAATAAGCAATTCCATTATAAGCTGAAAAAGGGTAGGATGGAAGTATGACAAATATGTGTCGAATCGATTGACGCTTGTTCATGCTGGGGGTACAATGATACATGGTTTGTTTATCTTCTAATTAAACAATGTATTAGGTACAGAATCGAAAGGAGAAAGCTGGAAATGAAAGGAAATTCTTATTTTCCGCGCAAATTACATTCTTTGCTCGGAATCATTCCGCTAGGTATGTTTATCATTGTTCATGGTTTGGCTAATTATCAAGCGTTTGAACGAGGACCAGAAGGTTTTAGTAAAGCTGTTAACTTAATTAACAGTATGCCGCTATTGCCAGTGCTCGAAATATTAGGTATTTACTTACCGTTGTTATTTCATGGAATCTATGGTTTATATGTAGCATATCAATCGGATTCTAATATGGGCAGATTTAAGTATGAACGAAATTGGGCATTTACGGCGCAACGTTTAACGGGTGTTGTTACCTTCATTTTCGTATTTTGGCACGTGTATCAAACAAGACTTCAAGTTTATTTAGGAAAAATTACTTCGGATCAACTAGGTTCAACTATGAATGAGATTGCTAATAACCCATGGTTCTTTGCATTTTATGTGATCGGTGTCCTAGCAGCTGTATTCCACTTTAGTAATGGATTGTGGGCGTTTTTAATTAGTTGGGGAATTACAGTAGGACCAAAAGCACAACGAATTTCTTCATATATTTGTATGGGTGTTTTCGTTGTCGTAGCAGCATTTTTCTTACTTTCACTTATAGCGTTCCGTGGCGATGAATTTAAAACGGCAGGCGATATGTTACAAATGATTCGTAATATTGGATAGTTAGAATACAAGGAGCGATAGGAAATGGCAAAAAATAAAATTATTGTCGTCGGCGGTGGCTTGGCTGGTCTTATGGCAACTATTAAAGCTGCGGAAGCTGGCGTACATGTAGACTTATTTTCACTCGTACCAGTAAAACGCTCTCACTCCGTTTGTGCGCAAGGCGGTATTAACGGTGCTGTTAATACAAAAGGTGAAGGGGATTCACCTTGGGAGCATTTTGACGATAGCGTTTATGGTGGCGACTTTTTGGCTAATCAGCCACCGGTTAAGGCGATGTGTGATGCTGCCCCAGGTATTATTCACTTGATGGATCGTATGGGAGTTATGTTCAACCGTACATCGGAAGGATTGCTTGATTTCCGTCGCTTTGGTGGAACGAAGCATCACCGAACAGCATTTGCAGGAGCAACAACTGGACAGCAACTTTTGTATGCGCTTGATGAACAAGTGCGTCGCTGGGAAGCAGCTGGTTTAGTAGCTAAATTTGAACATCATGAATTTTTAGGTGCAGTACTAGATGATGATGGTGTTTGCCGTGGTATTTCTGCACAAGATTTGCGTTCAATGGAAATTAATACAGTTCGTGCAGATGCTGTAATCGTGGCATCTGGTGGTCCTGGTATTATTTTTGGTAAAACGACAAACTCCGTTATTAATACAGGAACAGCAGCGAGTGCGGTTTATCAACAAGGTGTGAATTACGCGAATGGTGAGTTTATTCAAATTCACCCGACAGCTATTCCTGGAGATGATAAACTTCGTCTGATGTCAGAGTCAGCTCGTGGTGAAGGTGGTCGAATTTGGACTTATAAAGATGGAAAACCATGGTATTTCTTAGAGGAAAAGTATCCAGCTTACGGAAACCTTGTTCCAAGGGATATTGCTACTCGTGAAATATTCAGCGTCTGTGTAGATCAAAAGCTAGGTATTAATGGAGAAAACATGGTTTATCTTGACTTGTCACATAAAGATCCAAAAGAGTTGGACGTAAAACTAGGTGGAATTATCGAAATTTATGAGAAATTTATGGGAGACGATCCACGTAAAATTCCAATGAAGATATTCCCAGGTGTTCACTACTCGATGGGTGGTATGTGGGTAGATTACAATCAAATGACTAATATTCCAGGTTTGTTTGCAGCTGGTGAATGTGATTACCAATACCATGGTGCAAATCGGCTAGGTGCGAATTCCTTGCTATCTGCTATTTATGGTGGGATGGTTGCTGGACCGAAAGCCGTGGAATATATTCGTAGTTTGAGTAAATCTGCGGAAGATATATCTTCCTCTGTTTTTGATCGAGAAGCAAGTCGTCAAATGGGTATATACAACAACATTTTGGCAATGTCAGGCAATGAAAATGCTTACGTTCTACACAAAGAACTAGGCGAATGGATGACGAATAATATGACGGTTGTTCGCTTTAATGATAAGTTGGAGCAAACGATTGGTAAAATAAAAGAATTAAAACAACGTTATAATCAAATCAACATCAATGATACTGCTCAGTGGAATAATGCAGGTGTAGCGTTTACTCGTCAATTGTGGAATATGTTAGAGTTAGCAGAAGCGATGACTTTAGGTGCGCTAATGCGTAATGAGAGCCGTGGTGCTCACTATAAACCAGATTTCCCTGAGCGTGATGACGATAAATTTATGAAAACAACGATTGCTAGCTGGACAAAAGATGGTCCACAAATTTCTTATGAAGATATCGATGTTAGTTTGATTCAACCTCGTAAACGTGACTACTCGACAGATAAGAAGAAAGGAGATTAATCATGTCTCAATCAACTGTTACTAGCAAAACGGTTAAGTTTGTCATTACAAGACAAGATTCACCGGAAGCAAAGCCATATGTCGAAGAGTTTGAAATACCATATCGTCCAAATATGAACGTCATAAGTGGACTGATGGAAATACAACGTAATCCAAAAAAGGCAGACGGTGCTGATACTGCTCCTGTTTGCTGGGATTCTAACTGTCTAGAAGAAGTATGTGGTGCTTGTTCGATGGTGATTAACGGAAAGCCCCGTCAAGCGTGTAGTGCGCTTGTAGACAAGCTAGAGCAACCAATTCGTTTGGAACCTATGCGTACGTTTCCGGTCGTTCGTGACCTTGTCATCGATCGTGAACGGATGTTTACTGCATTGAAAAAAGTAAAAGCTTGGATTCCGATTGATGGTACTTACGATTTGGGACCAGGACCACGGATGGCTGAATCTAAACGACAATGGGCATACGAGTTATCGAAATGTATGACCTGCGGTGTCTGCTTAGAAGCTTGTCCAAACGTAAATGAACGCAATAGTTTTATTGGGCCTGCTGCTATTTCTCAAGTTCGTTTATTTAACGCTCATCCAACGGGTGAGATGAACAAAGAAGAGCGTTTGGATGCATTAATGACCGATGGCGGGATTGAAGGTTGTGGTAACTCCCAAAACTGTGTTCGTTCTTGCCCGAAAGGTATTCCACTTACTACTTCTATCGCAGCTATGAACAAAGATACGACGAAACATTTGTTCAAGAAATGGTTAGGAATGTAGTTAAAATGAAAGTCGAATAACAAATGTTATAGTCGAAACGACTTAAATTTAGTACAATATAATGGCATCATCAGTTTTTATATATTAGCGAATGAACCAGGACAGGTGAACACACGCTAATATATAACTGGTGATGCTTGTTTTTTTGATGCACAATATATAAAATTTAAATATTATTTCGCATATTGGTTAGGTCAACTATCGCATGATATCAGTGTAAAGGCTATGTGAAATGTCACAGAGAACAATAAGCTGGTTATGATAAGCTACGATTAGAGTATACAATTAATATAGAAAGAAATGCGGGGCAATGGTAATGACGACAGATATGATCATAACAATAGTGATATTAATTGTTGCAGCCATTTTATTTGTAAGTGGCAAAATAAGAGCTGATTTAGTCGCAGTATGTGCGCTAATATTGTTAGTTTCTTTTGGAATTTTGCGACCTGATGAAGCTTTATCTGGATTTTCTAATTCGGTTGTCATTATGATGATCGGTTTATTTGTCGTAGGTGGAGGAATATTTCATACGGGGCTTGCCAAAAAAGTGAGCGGCTATTTGTTGAAGTTTTCAGGGAACAGTGAAACGAAATTACTAATTACAGTAATATTAGTTACTGCTTTTATCGGAGCTTTCGTAAGTAATACTGGTACAGTAGCTGTGATGTTACCGATCGTTGTTAGTTTAGCAATGAGTGCCGATATTCATCCGGGAAAGTTGTTAATGCCGCTTGCTTTTGCAAGTAGTTTGGGTGGCACATTAACGTTGATTGGAACCCCGCCAAATATGGTTATAAGAGAAACGCTAGCGAATGCTGGCATAACGAAGCTGTCTTTTTTCTCTTTTACACCTATTGGGATAGCTTGTTTGATTATCGGATTTGTCTTAATTTTGTTTTTTAGTCGTTACTTAGTACCGGCAAACAAAAACAAAGATACTAAAGAGAACAACAAAGGGCGAGCTCGTTCTTTGAAAGAGCTGGCAACGCAATACAGTTTGTCACAAAATCTTTATCGCGTACAAGTAAAAGAGAATGCACCTATTATTCACAAACAACTACATGAATTAAAAATGACGGACCACTATAGTATTAGTATAAGTGAAATTAGACGGGTGACCTCTTCTAAAAATCCTTTTTTTAAAACGATTAGTCAAGAAGTGGCGGGTCCTAATACATACATTGAAAGTAATGACATTTTGTATGTTAATGGTTCTTATGAAAATGTGGAACGATTTGCGCATGACAATGGGGTAACGATTCTCGATCGCCAGACGCAAGAAAGGTTAAACAATCAAGTTTCGGACCATTATGCTTCTGCCGAAATTGGAATTGCGGAAGTGTTGTTTCCTCCGAATTCGAAACATATTAGTCGGCTCATTAAACAAACTGGTTTTCGCGAGAAGTTCCAAATTAATATTTTGGGAGTAAATCGTAAAGGAAATTATATACTGCATCAATTAAAAGATGAAAAATTGCGCTTTGGTGATGCATTGCTAGTGCAAGGAACGTGGGAAAACATAGCACGACTAGCCGAGGAGCAAGATGATGTTGTAGTCGTTGGGCAACCGTTAGAGGCAGCAAAGTCTGTTCCGAATAATGCAAAAGCACCGATTGCAGGCGCTATTATGGTATTGATGGTAGTTATGATGATTTTGGATATATTACCAGCTGTTATAAGCGTGTTAATTGCCGCTGTATTAATGGTGGTGACTGGTTGTCTTAGAAGTATGGAAGAAGCGTATAAAACGGTTAACTGGGAGAGTATCGTTTTAATTGGTGGTATGATCCCGATGTCGATTGCAATTGAAAATACAGGTGTAGCTGCGCTTATGTCTACTCAATTAGTCAACACGCTAGGTAGTTATGGACCATTAGCACTGTTAGCCGGTATTTATTTTTCCGTTTCTTTTCTTAACTTATTCATTAGTAATACTGCTACTGCTGTATTATTTGCTCCAATTGCTTTGTCAGCAGCTATCCAAATGGGAGTTAATCCGATCACTTTTTTATTCGCCGTATCATTGGCGGCAACGATTTGTTTTGCTGTACCATTTTCCACGCCACCTAACGCATTAGTAATGACCGCTGGTAGATATTCGTTTATGGATTTTGTCCGGGTTGGTTTGCCAATACAGCTTTTGTTAGGTGTCGCAATGGTTGCTTTGTTACCACTGTTCTTTCCATTTTAGACACAACTTTAGTAACAACTAATTGCACAACAAAAAAACCTTTGCTTCCAGTTAACTGGAGGTCAAAGGTTTTTTTATCTTAGAACAGATGAAGGTCGCTATTACTTAGCTAGAGCCAATGCTCGCCCCATTCTTGAATGGATTCGATAACTGGTTCTAATGCGTTTCCTTTTTCTGTTAATTCATATTCGATCCGAACGGGCATTTCAGGGTACACTTGTCGTTTGACAATACCTTGACATTCGAGTTCTTTCATACGATCGGTTAACATTTTGTCGCTCATTTCTGGTATTTGTTCTTTTATATCTTTGAACCGTTTTGGTCCACCTAGTAGTACACGAATTATTCTTCCAGTCCATTTCTTACCTAAAATATCGGCCGCAGCTTCATATTTAGGGCACATTGTCGTGTAATCCAACCGAATCACCCCGCTTTTAATGTACTAATTGTATCATAGGATCACATAAAAAGTAAGTAAAGTAATATCAAGCGGTGAAATTTGTTACACAATTGAAATATTGCTGTTATCGACTCATTACATTAATGGGTTAATATACAGGTAGACCCCCTTTTGAATATATATAAATTTTAGGATCTGCATCGGCAGATCCATTTTTTTATTTATGGGGGGAAATTATATTGAGAAAATTATAATGGAACAGCAATTCTTTTTCTTTGTCTAAAAAATACCCACTGTTTGTATCCGATTGCTTTTAACACTTCTCTCACTTCATCAAAATCATCTGCAATTCTTGTTGGAACGTGAGCGTCAGAACCGAAAGTTACTTGCACGCCAAAGTGATGCGCTCTCTCGAGCATGTCATGGGATGGATACCAGCCGCCAACAGTTTTTGTTTTACCCGACGTGTTTATTTCAATGGCAATTTGCTGATCAGCGATAATTCGTAATGTTTGATCAATTGCATCGTTAGCAGGGATGTTAGAAAAGTCTGGAAAGTAGCCTTTCATCGCATCAATGTGACCCAAAATATCAAACATGCCACTTTGAGCAGATTCGGCGATTAACGTATAGTAAGTTTTTTTCTCTTCGATCATTTGCTGCTTAGTTAAATTGTTCCATCTTTTTCTGTTGAAGATGCTGACACCATTTACTTGATGAACGGAACCGATAATATAATCAAACGGAATTTGCTTGTATGCCGCTTGATAGCTAGCGATATGTTGTGGGAAATAATCTGATTCCACGCCTAATAACACTTCAATTTTGTCTTTATATTTATCCTTCAACGCAAGCACTTCTGCCACATAGTTAGGAAAATCACTTCGAGCCATCGTAATCTGAGCAAAAGGATGATCTTTTTCATGATAAAAATAAGGAGAGTGATCTGAAATGCCGATGATTTGGAGACCAACCTCCATTGCTGCTTTAATATAATCTTCAATGTCACCAGTAGCATGGCCACAGCGTGAATGATGGGTATGCAAGTCGAATTTCATCGCAAACTCCTCCTAATAATTTTTATATGTTGTATATTATTCACTACTAACAAATTGATGTTCAGGCATTCCTTTTAGGTCACTCAAAAATTGCTGCATAGCTGTATTCAAATACCGAGATGATTTATAAACGACGCCGACTGGATGCGTACGCTCTAATTCAGGAATTTTAATCATATGCAATGAACCACGTTTTAATTCATTAGGGATGGAAAGTTTGGACACGATAGCTGCACCTAAATTAATTTCAACCATTCGTTTTACTTCCTCACTGCTAGACAATTCCATTATAATATTCGGTTGTACGCGGTGTTCTTGCAATATTTGATCTAAAAATTTTCTTCCTAAAGTATCAGGAGCTAGCATAATCATTGGCAAATCTTTCAATTTTTCAATGGTCATATGCGCCTGGTTGGCTAGTGGATGCTCCGGAGCTACTACTAACTCGAAGGTGTCATAATAAAGTATGGACGATGAAATAAATTGCTTTTTTTCAGTTAAATAAGTAATCCCGACATCGATAGAGCCATTTTCGACACTAGTCATAACTTGTGAAGAAGGCATCGTATGAATCGTAGTTTTGATCAGCGGAAATTGGTTTTGAAAATAAGATAACACACGTGGAAGCAGTTGAATAGCGATGGAAGCTGTTGTTCCTAGGGAAATATGACCTTGCGGCGTTTGATTCAAATCTGCTAATTTTTGCTTTAACTCTTCGGTCACTTGCAAAATACGTGCGGCATGATCCAAAAAAACTTGCCCGTGGTCGGTTAATGTTACGGGTTGGTTCCGATTTATAAGGATGGTGTTAAACTCTTCTTCGAGACTTTTAATTTGAGCAGAGACTGCGGGTTGCGTTAAATTGAGCAGTTCACCAGCTTTGCGAAAGCTCATCGTTTTTGAAATGGTCAGCAATGTTTCTAATTGGCTTATATTCAAGAGTAGTAAACCTCCTTATCTACGACAAGTCTGTCATGCACTTTCTTTATTATAGCGAAATATATAGTATTGTTCAAAAAGTTCTTTGTTATCAGCAAAAAGCAGCCCAATCTATTTAAAGGATTAGGCTGCTTACAGCGTAAAAAAATAACATATAGGATAGTATGATGAAGCTAATATTTGGTTGCTAAAGAAAGTATTTTATGGATCGTGAATAATCAGTGTAGATGTAATTACTCTTTTAACGTAACGCTAACTTCTCGTTTGTCACCATCTTTTTTATCAACTAAAACAACTAACCATTCTTTTTTGTCTTTAGAGTAAGTAATGGTTTTAATAATAGGTACGTCCATATAATGATGTTGTAATAAAGCATATTCGATAGCATTTTTTGCTCCATGGTGTGGCGTATCTTCTAAAATAGTTATTGATTCTGCCGTGACTTTTCCAGGATCTGATGCATTAATTTCTCCATTTACAACTAATACTTCTATTAGCTGACCTAATTCAACGACTTCGTTTGAAACTACCCAATTTGCTTCATAATCATTATTAAAACTCACTTGAGGCGAAACTAAGAGGAATTGTCCTTCTTCTTTTTTAACAACATATCCGCTAATAGAAATTCCTCCTACCTGATCTGTTCCTATTTGATCTATATTGTCTACTTTAGAACATCCCACTGCTATTAAGCAAAAAACTATCATTACATGGATAATTTTCATTATGTCGCCCCTCAAATCGTTGGTATTATACGGAAAATATAATAAAAGCACCTGAGCTGTGATTTTGCTGCTTGGGTGCTGTATGCTGATGGTTTGTATTCGTGTTGTATGATGTAATCTAATCTAAAACTAGCATATTACATTACTCTTGAAGAAGCTTATTGCGAATTGTATCAGGCATTTCTGTTGTTTCCAATAATACTACTATACCCAGTTCTTCGTCAATTGCTGTACTTATAGTTTGGGCATACTGTCACTAGGAGGTTAGAGTAGGATTTTATAAGAAAAAACGTACAAACATTGGTATAAATGAGTCTATAGAGAACGTTTGTACGGTAAATCGTATAAAAGGACCTCGAAAGCCGGTAGACTGTGTGGATTTTATACGAAAAAACGTACAAAAATTGGTATAATTGAGTCTGGATAGAACGTTTGTACGAATAATCGTATAAAAAGAGCTAGAAAGCCAGTAGCCTGTCTGTGTGGATGTTATATGAAAACATATAAGTTTACAATTCTATAAATTGAGCTTGAATATTACCTAGTTATGGCATAGAATAACGATAATAGTATAGTGAATGGGCGAAGTACACCCCGGAATTCCTTTCAATATGAAGGGAAGATCGGGGTGTTTTTATATTGGCGAATGTGGCGTAGATTTACAAAAATTTATATATTAGGAATCGGGAGGGGAATGTTATGAGTTTTAAAGTGGAACACGAAAAGTGGCTTCAAGCACATTTGACTAAACGGCAAGGTGAACGAAAAGATGCGCTAAGAAGAGGTCATGGATATGGTAATCGCTTATTTGTAGAAAATGTATGGTGGGTGCTTATAGGACATTTTGGTGGTTTACATCCGGAGTATGAAGTGAGGGATTCGCGAGGACGATCTTATTTTGTAGATTTTATGTGGATAGTGGGTGGGTATTATTTTGTTTTTGAGATTATGGATTATGGTTCGCATGGTAGGGATCGAACTAAATTTCGGATGGATCTGAATCGAGGATTGTTTCTGCAAGCGCAAGGGTTTCACTATATTGAGATTTCATTGGATGAACTGAAGGAGGATTCATCATTTGTATTGGCTATGCTTCGAAGTATATTGGCATCTTATTTAGCTATATCAACCAATCAAAATGGTATTGTTTTACATAAATTCGGGAAAATTGAACGGCAATTGATGCGTTTGGCTATTAGACATCATCGAGTGGTACGTCCAGCAAAAGCAGCAAGAGAACTTGAACTTCATAAAGACACGGTCATCAAACATTGTCGCATACTTGTGAACAAAGGTAAATTTCGAGCAGTAGCAACAGGAACTACGGGAAAGATTTATCAATATGAGTATCTAGGTTCAACACAAAGTCCCGATCTAATTTAAATTAACAAATAAAAAGGTTGTAAAATGAAAAAGGTTGTAAAATTAAAAAAGATGGTAGATCGAGGGGTGTTAGCCGCTGATTTACCATCATTAGAAGATGTCGCTTAAATATGATCATGTAGCTCATGAAGTTATGTGGCTTTATCTCGATACTAAACTCTTTCTTAGTGCTAGAGCCAGTCTTTTTTGCGAAAAATATAAAACATGACAATACCGAGAATCGCCATAATACCGAGTAAAATATACGATCCGTATTTTAGATCTAGCCCTGGTATAATCTCGAAGTTCATACCGTAAATACCGGTGATAAAGGTAAGGGGCATGAATATAGTCGTAATGGCTGTAAACACACGCATAATTTCGTTGGCGCGCGCAGATAGTCCTGATTGATAAGCTTCACGTAAGTTACCTGTAAGGTCGCGGTAAGTCTCAAACGATTCCGAAACTTTAATTGCGTTTTCGTATACGTCACCAAAGTATTTTTGTAATTGATGATCGATTAAATGTAAGTCACGTTTATTAATAGAACCGATAACTTCTCGTTGCGGACCTAGCATCTTTTTTACCCATAAAATCTCACCACGTAGACCGATAATTTCTGTAAGGTGATTTTTTTTCGGATGAATTAATATATCTTCTTCCAACAATTCTAATTTATCTTCAATACGGTCGCCAACTAAAAAGTAGTTATCTACGAGTAAGTCGAATAAATGATACAAAAAGTAGTCAGGTCTATTCACTTCTTGTTCCCACAAAGTAGGTTTCAGCAACCGCAATTCGTTAATTTTTTGGTTCGTTATCGTAATAATAAAATGCTGTCCAATAAAAATGTTAAGTGCCCGTAAATATATGTCTTCATTATCAAACCGAATACTATTCATCACAATAAAATAGTGATCGCTGTAAACTTCGATTTTTGGACGTTGTTCTTCATCGTTTAAACAGTCTTCAACAGCAAGATCGTGAATTCCGAATAATGGTTGCAATATTGCTAAATCTTCTAAATTAGCATCAATCCAGTAAAAACCATCTTCTGGTGCTATTAATGTTTGTTCGATTTGTTCGTCATCCAAAAGTGTAAAAAAACCTTCCGTTACTAGTCTTACTTTCATCGCAATCTCTCCTAAACAGTGGAAATTATACCAGAGAAGTTAAGCTATATGAAGTAGCTTCACTGCAATGTGCGATCAGTATACAAACTGAGTGACACAGCTTATGAAGCGTACGGGGACAGTCAGCTTATTCGTAACCGGTATATCGTGTTGTATATAATAGTTGCTGGGCTTAGGTCGTTCCCCTTCCATCGCAGATGTCACTCCTTTATTGTTCAATTTTATTGTTTTAATCCTTGTTTAGTATACTCCTGTTGCAATACAACATTCAAGCAAAATGTAATTCCTTGACTATCCTTTCAATATGGATTAAAGTGAGTGTAGCAGATAATAATTAAATAGACTTCTTTCTTATCAAGAGCAGGCGGAGGGACTAGCCCTATGAAGCCCGGCAACCGGCGTAAGCACGGTGCTAATTCTTGCTGAAGCGTTAGCTTCTGGGAGATGAGAGAGGTGTTGCCGATATATTTATAAACGCGCGACCTTTCTCTCAGCAGAAGGGTCTTTTTTGTAATTTTTAGTTATTATCTTTCCAAAGACACATTAATTTAGGAGGGATTGGTATGCCAATTAAAGTTCCGGACCATTTGCCAGCAAAAGAAATTCTTCATAATGAGAATATATTCGTGATGGATGAATCAGTTGCTTTTCATCAAGATATTCGCCCACTACGAATTGCTATTTTGAATATTATGCCGACAAAGGAAACGACGGAAACGCAGTTGCTACGATTGATAGGCAATACACCACTTCAAGTGGAGTGCGTGCTGCTCCATCCGAAAACACATACATCCAAAAATACTTCCATTGAACATTTGCAAACTTTTTATAAAACGTTTGATGAAGTAAAAGACGAATTTTTTGATGGTATGATTATTACTGGTGCTCCTGTAGAACATTTGCCATTTGAAGCTGTCACCTACTGGCCGGAATTGCAAGAAATTATGGAGTGGAGCAAAAAGCACGTAACATCTACGTTCCATATTTGTTGGGCTGCACAAGCGGGTTTATATCATCATTACAACATTCCGAAATATGATTTGGGTCAAAAGATATTCGGCGTATTTACTCATACGATTGAAAAAGAAAATGATAACTTACTACGTGGGTTTGATGAATTCTTCTTTGTGCCACAATCACGGCATACGGAAGTTAGACGAGATGATATTGAAAAAGTGGATCAATTGGAAATATTATCAGAATCGGAAGAGGCAGGTATATACATTGTAGCGTCCAAAGATGGTCGTCAAGTATTTGTTACTGGTCATTCGGAATATGACGCAGGGTCATTAAAAGCGGAATACGATCGAGACGTGGCAAAGGGAGTAGAAACTCCACTTCCAGTAAACTATTTTCCGAACGATGATCCAGCGAAAGAACCACGTTCTACTTGGAAGTCGCATGCAAACTTACTGTTTTCCAACTGGCTAAACTACTGTGTGTATCAACTAACTCCTTTTGAGCTAGGTAGTGAGCAGCAATAAAATATATTTGGAGGGTTAACAGCGATAATGAAACTAGAAACTGTTTTGGCGCAAATTGGTTCCATGGAAGAGAAACAAACGGGAGCTGTCAGTTATCCAGTATATTATGCTACAGCTTTCCGTCATCCAGAATTAGGTAAAAGTACAGGGTTTGATTATTCTCGTACGAAAAGTCCAACTAGAGCAGTATTGGAGGACGCAATTGCGAAGCTAGAGTGCGGGGATGCTGGCTTCGCTTGTAGTTCCGGTATGGCGGCTTTGCAAATTGTGTTTTCAGCTTTTAGTCAAGGAGATCATTTAATTGTATCGTTAGATTTGTATGGTGGTACGTACCGATTATTAGAGCAAGTCATGTCTCGTTTTGGCTTGACGGCATCCTATGTTGATATTAATAATTTGGATGAAGTAGAGCGTGTAAGGCAAGCAAGTACGAAAGCTCTTTTAATCGAAACACCAACGAATCCGCTAATGATGATGACCGATCTGGAAAAAGTAAGTAGCTATGCAAAAGAAAAAGGGTTACTGACGATTGTTGATAATACGTTACTAACACCGTTCTATCAACGCCCTATTGAACTAGGAGCAGATATCGTAGTACATAGTGCAACCAAGTACTTAGGTGGGCATAATGATGTATTAGCTGGACTAATTGTTACGAAAGGAAAGCAATTATCGGAGCAGATCGCATTTTTGCACAATTCGATTGGTGCGGTACTTGGACCGCAAGATTCATGGCTGCTGATGCGAGGAATGAAAACTTTGGCGCTTAGAATGGAGCGACACCAAGCAAACGCCCTTGCTTTGGCGGAGTACTTGGGGTCCCATGAAGCGATAGAGAAAATTTATTATCCGGGATTGCCAGATCATCAAGGGTACGACATTCAACAAAAGCAAGCATCGGGTAATTCCGGCATATTTTCTTTCCGAGTGAAAGATGAGCGCTATGTTGCTCCCATTTTACGTTCAATTCAATTAATCGCTTTTGCAGAAAGTTTGGGTGGAGTGGAGTCATTGCTTACTTACCCTCGAGTACAAACCCATGCGGATATTCCATATGAAGTACGGCAACAAATTGGAGTAGATGAAAAGCTGCTGCGCATTTCTGTAGGAATTGAACATATCGATGATCTTATTGCTGATTTGGAGCAGGCGCTGGCGGTTGCTCAAGCAGAAATCGAATCACTTTAACACTGATATTTAAAAGAACAAAAAAAACAATGAACGACAGTTTGCTGATGAAGCAAGCAGTCGTTCATTTTTTGTCCACAATTACCGTATATATCAAAGCGAATGGGTGACTAGGTTACTTTTATTGTGCTACTATTAGATAGAAAATACTTTAGAATAACACCATTATAATTTGTTTAAGGCGATTCTAATCTACAATAAAGGAGAGTTCGCAATGGCAGGAATTGATCATATATTAGAAAAAGCATTACGTAATGAACGAATAAGTATGGAAGATGCGATGGAATTACTTGCTTCAGATCAAATTGAAAAAATGGGGCACGCTGCTAATCAAGTGATGCTACGACATCATCCGGACCCAATTACGACATTTGTTGTTGGACGTAATATTAACTACACCAATGTTTGTGATGTGTATTGCCGGTTTTGTGCTTTTTATCGTTCACCCAAGTCGGATGAAGGATATGTGCTTGAAGATGACTTGGTGCTACAAAAAATACAAGAAACAATGGATGTTGGTGGTACAGAAATTTTAATGCAGGGTGGCACTAATCCTAACTTACCTTTTTCCTATTATACCGATTTACTTCGAAAAATTAAGCGAGCATATCCAGAAATTACGATGCACTCTTTTTCACCAGCGGAAATTCAAAAGATGAAAATAGTTTCGGATGGATTGACGCTGGATGAAGTTGTTGCTGAGCTGAAAGCAGCTGGTCTCGATTCTTTGCCAGGTGGTGGAGCGGAAATATTGGACGATCGAACAAGACGGAAAATAAGTCGTTTGAAAGGCTCATGGACCGATTGGATGGACGTAATGAAATCTGCTCATCGACACGGGATGAATACGACAGCGACGATGGTTTACGGTTTAGGAGAGACGATTGAGGAACAAGCACTCCACTTTCTTAGAATACGTGATGCTCAGGATGAATGTATCCGTAATGGTTATCCTTCGGCAGGATTTTTAGCTTTTATTTCATGGCCCTTCCAGCCTGATAATACCAATTTACGATTGGAGAAAGCAGCACCAGAGCAATATTTAAAAATAGTGGCAGTAAGTAGGTTAATGTTGGATAATATTAAAAACTTCCAATCTTCTTGGGTAACGATGGGACCGGAGATGGGAAAATTGTCCCTTCATTACGGATGTAATGATTTTGGCAGTACAATGATTGAAGAAAATGTTGTCTCCGCAGCAGGCACAACTCATAAAGTGAACATTGAATCGATCTTACAATTAATTCGTGAAGCGGGAAAAACACCTGCTCAACGTGATACGAAATATAATATATTACGTGTATTTGAGCAACATGAAAAGGCGGATAAAGACTTTATTATGCAAAATTAAACTCATACATATTAATGCCAAACTCTTCTTCGTATATATGGCTCTTTTGCACCATATACTTAAAACGGAAGAAGGGAGCGATATTATGGAGTTGTTTCGTATACAAGCGGTAGTGAATGGAGAGAGAAATAAAAAGTATATTGCGCAGCTACAACAATTATTGGCATGTGAAATGACAGTAGAGCTACATAAATATACTTTTGATACCGCTGGTGAACCGCTATTTGAACTCAATCTAAAGAACGATAATACGATCGTTTGTTTGCCTAAATTACCACAATTTCAACTTATAAAGCATGGACCAATCATTTATAAAGCAGCAGCGGCAATTGTCGCTGATTTTATCGTGCAGCATTTGGAATCACATATGATGGAACAAATGATTGCTCGAAAATATGCCAGTTATAGTAAAACCGATCGCGCTTCTATTTTGCAATTTAGTCAGATTGTTTTGCAAGGGGAAGATTGGGACGGATATGGTGCCAAATTTATCGAAGCAGATCAGAAACGTCGTAAGCAAGTCATTGCAACGGAACTATTCGACTATTGGTCAACGGATTCATTGCTATTGCTTGAAGGATTTACGACGTTTCGATTAGCAGCTTATCGACAAGAGTTGAATGAAGTGATTGAATATGCATTGGATGAATTCGTATTGGAAAAACAATATAAAGAATTTATTGATCTTCTTAAATATTTTGTTTATTTGCAGGACACGAAGCAGGAAGTTGTACACTTATTTCATTACAGTGGGCAGGACTTTACGTTGTATGATAAAAACTTTGAACCAATTACAGTAGAGCATAATTCAGATGCGATCGTAGCAGAAATGATTGAAACAGAAATGAATATGAATGATATGGTGCTCAGTTCACTCATTGCTGTATCACCTGCCAAAATTATCGTTCATACAAAAGTTCCGCAACAACAAATTATTCGAACGATAGCATCTATCTTCGAAAATCGAGTTACTGTTTGTTCCCAATGTGCCCATTGTAGTAAGCTGGCTACAGAAGGAAGTCAGCCTTGACGATTGAAACTAGAGCAGTATATAATAATTGTTGTAGCAATGATATGAAAACAGCGAAGATAAAGACATGTGCGAATCAAAGTATGTTCGTGGCAGAGAGAAGGAACGTTGGCTGAAATTCCTTTACGATCATCGATTGGCATACCACTTTGTAGCTGCATAATGAAACGTTGGAGCTTAAACACTGCTTCCATCAGTAAATTATGCCGTCTAATCCCCGTTACTGGATTTACAAGAGTTGGTGAAGGTCGTTGTAACAGAGACTATTCTCAACTGAAGTAGGGTGGAACCACGGGTAAAGCACAGCACTCGTCCCTTTGCGGGATGCAGTGCTTTTTTGTATGGGAAAAATGGAATTAATTTGCAGGAGGATGAACGAATTGAGTATTAATATTACATTTCCAGATGGAGCAGTAAAAGCGTATGATGCTGGAATTACAGTGGAAGAAATTGCAGGATCTATTAGTTCGGGATTGAAAAAAAATGCGATTGCAGGCAAAGTCAATGGTCAAGTAGTCGATGTTTATTTACCGATTGAGCAAGATGCTGCTGTAGAAATTGTAACGGTGGAAACAGAAGCAGGATTAGAAGTATATCGTCATAGTACTGCTCATTTACTTGCGCAAGCATTAAAACGAATCTATGGTGATGAAAACATCAAATTAGGAATTGGACCAGTAATAGAAGATGGATTTTATTACGATATTGATATGGAACAATCAGTAACACCCGAAGATTTGCAAAAAATCGAAAAAGAAATGAACAAAATTATTGGTGAAAATTTACCAATTCGTCGTAAAGAAGTAAGTCGTGCGGAAGCGATTGAAATATTTACAAAAATCAATGATAATTTGAAGCTTGAGTTGATTCATGATTTACCTGAAGACTCCGTTATTACAATCTATGAGCAAGGTGAATTTTTTGACTTATGTCGTGGTCCACATTTGCCATCTACGGGTCGAATTAAATCATTTAAGCTATTGAGTGTTGCCGGAGCATACTGGCGTGGAGATTCCAAAAATAAAATGCTACAGCGTATTTATGGAACAGCATTCCCGAAAAAAGCACAGTTAGACGAACATTTACATTTCCTAGAAGAAGCAAAAAAACGGGATCATCGTAAATTGGGTCGTGAATTACAAATGTTTACCTTTTCTCGAGAAGTCGGTCAAGGATTACCGCTATGGTTACCCAATGGTGCTAAATTACGTCGGACGATGGAACGTTACATTGTTGATTTGGAAGAAAAACTGGGATATGACCATGTTTACACTCCTGTATTAGCTAACGTAGAATTGTACAAAATTTCTGGGCACTGGGATCATTACAATGAAGATATGTTTCCAACGATGGAAATGGACAATGAAGAGCTTGTACTTCGTCCAATGAACTGTCCGCACCATATGATGGTGTATAAGAGTCAAATGCATAGTTATCGTGACTTGCCGATCCGAATTGCTGAACTAGGAACGATGCATCGTTACGAAATGTCTGGTGCATTGACTGGGTTACATCGTGTACGAGCGATGACACTTAATGACGCACATATTTTCGTTCGTCCAGATCAAATTAAAGAGGAATTTGCGCGCGTCATTAAACTAGTCCAACAAGTGTACAAAGATTTCGGTATTCATGATTATCGATTCCGTCTATCTTATCGTGATCCACAAGATACGGAGAAGTATTTCCCGGATGATAACATGTGGGAATTGTCGCAAAGAATGCTGCGTGAAGTTGTTGATGAAATGCAAATTCCGTTCTTTGAAGCAGAAGGCGAAGCTGCATTCTATGGTCCAAAACTAGATGTGCAAATTAAAACAGCGTTAGGAAAAGAAGAAACATTATCCACTGTACAATTGGACTTCTTATTACCAGAACGTTTCGAATTAGAGTATGTTGGAGAAGATGGTAAGAAGCACCGTCCAGTCGTTATTCACCGTGGTATTATTAGTACGATGGAACGGATGACTGCATTTTTGTTGGAAAATCATGCTGGCGCATTGCCATTATGGTTATCACCAATGCAAGCGAAAGTTATTCCAGTTTCTACCGTATATGAGCAATATGCCAAAGAAGTAACAGAGCAGTTGAAAGAAGCGGGAATTCGTGCAGAAAGCGATTTGCGTAATGAAAAATTAGGTTACAAAATCCGTGAAGCACAGCTTGAAAAAGCGCCTTACATGCTAGTTGTTGGAGAAAATGAAATGCAGGCGCAGTCGGTTTCGGTTCGTAAACGAGGCGAAGGTGACATTGGTACACTGTCTATTACAGATGCTATCGCTATGTTACAACAGCAAATTACTAGCAAAGAGTAGCCGAAAAAGATACTGTAAAACGTAATAGTAGTGAATTTTGGCTAAATGATAAAAGATAGTTTATGCATAACGCTTGTAGCTTAAGGGCATTATTCTTCTTAAGGAGGAATGGTCTCTTATGGCTGCAAGCTTTTTTTCTGTTTATGTTAAGCAATGGTGGCGTAACTATAAATATATAATAGTATTGCTATCGATTGTTACGGTTATTCCCTGTTTGGTAACTGGGAAGTCTGTCGTTGCTAGGGCAGCAGAAGCTATAGAGGATTCAGTACAAGTGGAAGAAAAACAACGGTCGGAACAGCATGTCGAGTTAGTGGTAGAAGTTATTGCGACAGGTTATACGGCAGGCATAGAATCCACTGGAAAAAATGCTGATCATCCTGCTTATGGTATTACTTATTCTGGTGTAAAAGTAGTTCGTAGCCAAGTATCAACTATTGCTGCCGATCCACGCGTTTTTCCAATTGGTTCCCTATTATATATTCCTGGTTATGGCTATGGCATTGTAGCTGATACAGGAAAGGCGATCAAAGGAAATCGAATTGATTTGTATTTTGAAACAGTGGATGATGTGTATAGTCAGTGGGGGAAACGAACGGTGCAGGTGCAAGTGTTAAAGCGTGGTGATGGAAAATTGTCACAGGAGTTAGTAAATGAATTGAATGACATAGTCGAAGTAAATAAGTCTATCCCACTTTATTATTTGGAATCATAAGGAAGGGATGAATACGATATAAATTCGCAATAATAAGGATAGATACAAGGAGGTGGAAAATACAATGGCTCAAAATAAACGCAATAAAAATAACAACAATAACAACAATAATAACAATAATAACAATAAAAACAATAATCAAGAAAATAATAATCAAGTAGAATTCGCTGAGGAATTTGAACAAAACAATAAAGAAGTAGAGAACCAAAGTGTAGCGAAGCAACGTAACATTCAAAAAAACCAACTTCGTTAATTGTTTAACAAACGATTTGTCGATTCGATTTTTCTAGGATAACCGCCTAATGTGTCTTCTCCAAGACGACATTAGGCGGTTTTTTGCGTCTTATCTGGGTAGCAGGCAAATCAGTCTTAAGTCTGAGCATAAGTTCAATCGCACGACTCTATATATGAACAGTGTTGTTGTATATACTAAATATATAAACGAAGACAGGAGTTGAGCAAGATGAACAAAAAGATGCTAAGTCGTTTTTTTACAGGTGTTGCAGTAATTGGCGTTGGAGTCGTCATTTTATTACAACAGCTTGGCTTTCTACATATATCACTTGGAAGTTTAATCTCCTTATTGTGGCCTGTTATTCTTATATATGTAGGGGGAGAAGCTATTCTTACGAGTAAGCGCCATGAAGGTTGGTGGGGGTATATCGTCCTCGGATTAGGTATTGTTTTTCTCGGTCGTAATTTTGGGTGGTTCTTTATTTCCATCGGTACGCTTATTAGATTCGCTGTGCCAATTGCAATTATCGCTTACGGGCTCAAAATGATGTTTAAACCACGTGAGAAGCAACATGAGCCACCAGAAGAAGAATGGAAATATTACCAAACACGCAAAGATGATTCGTATAATGTGCCACCTGCTCCACCACTTCACCCAGACCCAACGAAGCATGTGCAAGAACAACCAATCAATGAGCAACAGAACAACGATCAGCAACAACATAGTTATAACCAACAACAAAACAATCAGCAGTACAACTACGAGCAACCAAATAGCTATGAACAACAGCATTTTGACAAAAGCAATGGTTATCGTCAACCAAATAATGAACATTACAATCATGCACGCAGGCAAGCTGAGAAAGATAAATATAAATACAAAAAGTATGACGAATATGATGAATATGATGAGTATGATTATTATGATAAAGAAGATGGGGCAGACTGGTACCGACATATAGGTCGTGATAAACGTAAAACGGAGCACCGGAATACTTTTATTGGAGATATTCATGTTGGTGATGAGTATTGGGAAGTTAAACCACTTAATATATCTAGTTTTATCGGAGACACTACGTTGGACTTAACGAAAGCAGATATTCCGCCAACGGAAACGAAAATATATGTATCTTCTTTCATCGGTGATGTCAAAGTATATTTACCTAACGATTATGATATTGCGATCCAAGTTGTTTCTAGCGCCTTTATTGGTGAAGTGAAATTGATGGGCAAAAAAGAAGGCGGTATGTTTACCAATGTTAAAGTAAATTCACCGTATTATGAACAGTCTACCCATCGGATAAAACTAATCGTTAGTACCTTTATAGGGGACGTACGAGTAACAAAGGTAGGTTGATCCGTCATGTTTATTAAAATTATCCGCAGTAACAAATGGGAATGGATCGGTTTGTTTATGCTGGGATCAGCAATTATGCTAGGAGCGATGTACTGGATATGGAATGGTGTAAGCACGCATAGAAGCATCGGAGAAGCGCGGATTTATTCCGTGCTGCTTTTTTTGCTGCTAAGCGGTATTTATGGTTACTACTTGGCACAACGATTTTCAGGTAGACTGGAGACGCTCCACTTGGCATTGAAACAAATGGCAAATGGAAATTATGAAGTACGGATACCGGAAGAAGGAAATCAGTCGGTCATTCGCTTGTATCGTCAATTTAATGAACTAGCGACATCTATGGAAGAGAAGATGATTCAACTCCAACGATTAGGGGAAACGCTAGTTATGGAGCAGGTAGCGTCCAATGAAGAAGCGGTATTAGAAGAGAGAAAGCGGCTTGCTCGAGATTTGCATGACTCTGTAAGTCAGCAATTGTTCGCGATCCATATGTGTGCATCTTCTTTATCTCGATTGCAGCAAACTGATTTTGAGAAAGCGGAAGAAGTGATGGAACAGTTAGTTACGATGTCAACACTTGCCCAAAAACAAATGCGGAATTTTATAGCACAATTAAGACCGATGGAGTTGGAAGGCAGGACACTATATGAAGCATTGGACAAATGGTTTCCCGATTATTGTCGCCAAAATAATTTGCAAGGTGAGCTGGATTGGCGAATAAGTGATCCAATTAGTGAAGCGAAAGAGCACCAGCTGTTTCTGATTATACAAGAAGCGATGGCTAATATTGTGAAGCATGCAAGAGCAGATCACTGCAAACTTACAATTAGTGATTCCAAACGGCAAATGGTTGTTTATTTATCAGATAATGGCGTTGGGTTTAATGTGGATAAAGTGGAACGTGGTTCATATGGACTGTCAACGATGCAAGAACGAGCGATAAAATTAGGTGGAGACGCTGAAGTTATTAGTAAAATAGGCAGCGGTACAAGAGTAAAAATAATGATACCTAAATTGTAAAGAAGGAGTCAATTAATATGGGAAACACACCTAGTGATAATATAGGTAACATAATTAAAGTGATGCTAGTAGATGACCATGATATGGTTAGGATGGGACTTCGAACGTATTTGATGTTGGAAAAATCGATAAGTATAGTTGCGGAAGCCAATCATGGACAAGCAGCTATCGACTGGTTAGAAGCATGTGAGCAGCATAACCAGCCGGACATTATTTTAATGGATATGATGATGCCAGTACTGGATGGGATTGCAGCGACACGTCAAATTACTGCTGCTTATCCAGCTATAAAAATAGTAATGTTAACTAGCTTTTTGGAAGATGATAAAGTGTATGAAGCGGTGGAAGCGGGAGCGGTTAGTTATGTGCTAAAAACGGTAGCCGCAGAGCAATTAGTTCAAGTCATTATCGGGGCGATGAATGGAATGCCAGTAATGGCATCGGAAATTTCACAAGCGTTGACACGTGGGTTAAGACAGCAAGCGACACAAAACAGCGAGCATGAAGGAATGACCGAGCGAGAAAGAGAAGTACTGCTGTTAATAGCCGAAGGAATGTCTAACAAAGACATTGCGGAAGAACTGCACATTAGTATTAAAACGGTTAAAACACATGTCAGCAATTTATTAATGAAATGCAATTTAGATGATCGTACGCAGCTAGCAGTATTGGCACATAGACGTGGATGGGTAAAATAACAAGTAAATGGATTTATTAGTATACTAATTGGTTGAAATGTTGCTGGAATTGGAATGGTTCATGTCGCAGTTGAGAAAATTATGTTAAATTAATGTAATTTTAAGTTTGTTTTAATCTAAATTGTGCATCATAAATATAGTGATTATGAACAATCATTATTTTTATTGATTGTCTCAAGGAGGAGAACAAAATGGACGAATATAATAAAAAAGATGAGAATAATAACTTAACCAACGATATAAACAATGATACAAATAACGACACAAACAAAGATAGAAATGATAACTCCGATCAGCATGCAGAGCAGCCGAATTCGTCGTCAACTTATTATTATGCCTATGGGTCGTCTTTAAATAATCGCAATCATCGACCAGAACAGATGACAGAGGGGGAGCCGGTATCGCGAGATGAACAATTGCGTACAGTGAAAGCAGAAATCAATCCAGCAACTCCACCGCCGCCGTTAACGCAGCAGCAATCTTCAGGAACACGTCCATTTACAACGTCTGGCACGATGAATAATGGGAATTGGAAAGTAGCGGCACCACCAAAACGTCGCTCGTTTGCCTCTTATTTTATTGCCTTTTTGGCTGGAGCATTAGTTGTCGGCGGACTGATGTATACGGCAGATGTTCGTAATTGGTTTGGTGGAAATACGCCAAGTGCGACGCAAGAAGCTCAACGACCACAAACGGTAGACAATTCTGGCGGTGATACTCCAGCGAGTGGCGGTACTGCTGTAACTTCTAATTTTAATTTGCCTAGCAATATATCACAGCTATTTCAACAAAGTAGCCCAGCAGTTGTCAAAATAGAAACATTTGAGCAACGGCAAGCACAAAGACGAGGAGCAAGTTTGTTCGATGATCCGTTCTTCCGTCAATTTTTTGGTGATAATTATGTGATACCAGAAGAGACAGAACAAGGCGGTCGTGTACAAACGGGCATTGGTACTGGATTTATTTTTGAATCGGATGGATATATATTGACGAACCAGCATGTGGTCGGTGAATCCAGCGAAATTTTAGTGACGATTCAAGGTCATGAAGAGCCACTAAAGGCAAAATTACTAGGTGCTAGTTATGAATTGGATTTGGCAGTTATTAAAGTAGAGGGAGCGGAAGCTAATAGTTTCCCTACATTACCATTAGGCAGCTCAGATGATATCGGGATTGGCGACTGGGTAGTGGCAATTGGTAATCCTTATGGATTTGATCATACAACAACTGTAGGAGTTATAAGTGCCAAAGAACGACCGATTGATATTGCCGATCCACAAGGGGATAGACATTACAAACATTTGCTGCAAACAGATGCTTCAATTAATCCAGGAAACTCCGGTGGTCCATTGCTGAACTTGGCTGGCGAAGTGGTTGGCATTAATACAGCAGTTAGTGCGCAAGCGCAAGGAATCGGCTTTGCTATTCCGACAAGTACGGTGCAAAATGTACTCGCTGATTTAAAAGCTGGTAATGAAATCGCTAAAGAACCGGCTCCATTTGTCGGTATACAGGGAGAAACGGTAAACGAAGAAATTGTGCAACAATTCGGATTGAAAAATGTAACAGGTTCCATTATTGTCAATGTCATTTATAATTCACCAGCTTACAAAGCAGGTCTGAAGCAATATGATATCATTACATCTGTCAATGGTACATCGTATAAAACATATCCAGAACTGCAAAAAGCAATTACAGAGCTACAAGTAGGTGAAGTAGCCAAGTTCGAAATTATTCGACAAGGTGAAGTAGAAGTGATTGAAGTGGAGATTGGCGATATGAATAAAATGTAAATGATAGTTTGAAGTTATGTTAATATAGTGGGAAGCGTAGAGAGTAAGTATTCTCTGCGCTTTTTTCGAAAATGGAGGATGAACGAGATGCAGCGTGCGCAAATATTAGTAGTAGATGATGATCCGAGAATTATCTCGTTGTTGAGACGGAGTCTTACATTTGAAGGGTATGAAACGATTACAGCAGATAACGGTGCGGAAGGGCTGCAAGTGCTGTTAAATAAAGACCCTGACTTGATTATATTGGATGTGATGATGCCACAAGTAGATGGTTGGGAAGTGTGTCGCCGAGTGCGCGAGAGTGGAAGTCTTACACCGATTCTGATGCTGACTGCCAAGGATGAAGTAGATGCTCGAGTAAAAGGGCTTGATCTTGGAGCTGATGACTATTTGGTTAAGCCATTTGCATTAGAAGAATTGTTAGCACGAGTGAGGGCATTATTACGCCGCAAAACAGAAAAAGCAGAAGAAGTAAATAAACTGACGTTTGAAAAGTTGATCTTAGACTTGGATGCACGTGAAGCGATCCGAGATGGACGGACAATTGAACTAACATCCAAAGAATATGATCTGCTATATTTGTTTATGAATAACCCAAGGCGAGTGTTAACACGTGATAATATTATGGAGAAAATATGGGGTTACGATTTCAGTGGAGAGTCGAATGTACTGGAAGTGTATATCGCTATGCTGCGCCAAAAATTAGAAGAAGGTGGAGAAACGAGGATAATTCAAACTGTTCGTGGAACAGGTTATGTGCTGCGTGAAAAAGGTGGACAAGAGTTATGACCATCCGGTTACGTTTAACGCTGTGGTATTCTGGCTTACTAGCAGCTACCATTTTAGTGCTCGGTGCCGCTATTTATTATATTGTGCAATGGAATACATATTCCACTGTAAAACAGCAGCTAGTGGAACATGACCGAAGTCTAGATATTACTGGTACAGCGATATTTAATCAGTCTGATTGGAAAATTGATTTGAATGTCAGTCGTAATACATTTAAAGATGAAAAGGATATATTTATCCAACTTATTAATTATCGGGAAGGGGTTATCGCTCGTTCTAATAATATCGTAAGGCAAAACTTTGATTTACCTTATCCCGAACAATCAGACAATCAAGCGGTTGGTTTTAAAAAAGTAAAAGTAGACATTAATAAACAAAAATTTTCGATGCTTATTCATCAGCGACCGATTCCATTCCAGGGGGAAACGATTGGACTATTGCAAATAGCGGCATTTACGTATAACGAGGAGCAAGTGTTAAGCAATCTGCGAACGATATTTATTATTGCATCTTTAGCGATGCTGATGATTGCTTTTACATTGGGGCTTGTTATAGCTCATCAAGCATTACGACCAATTGAACGAGTCATTCAAGCAACGAGACAAATTGAAAAAGGTTCAGACCTCAGTATGCGTATACCATACACAGGTCCCAAAGATGAATTAAATGCACTGGTGCATACGCTTAATACGATGCTGTCTCGCTTGGAAGTCGCCTACAATGAACTAGATGAAGCATATAAAGCACAGCGTCGCTTTGTATCAGATGCTTCTCATGAGCTGCGAACACCACTAACAACGATTCGCGGCAATATTGATTTGCTGCAGAAAATGGCGGAAAAAGTGCAGGATGAAAGTAAACAACAGCTGCAAGAAGCGGCGGGTGACGGTAGCTATTGGTTAATGAGTAAAGAAGCGATGGATGATATATCTGCGGAAGCAAAACGAATGAGTCATTTGGTAAATGATTTGTTGGCACTTGCTCGTGCAGACGCTGGTTATGTGATGCAGAAGCAGCATATATTTTTATTTCCACTTGTAGAAGAAGTCATTCGAAGAGCGCAGTTACTGCCGCATACGGTAGAGTGGAAAGCGAGTAAGCTGGATTTGCTGCACCAAGTAAAGGTGTATGGTAATTATGAATATTTACAGCAATTACTATTTGTGTTTATAGAAAATGCCTTTAAATATACACAGGAAGGTAGTGTGGAGCTATCAGTTATACGTGGTGAGAAACAAATTGGAATAGTCATTGCGGATACGGGAATCGGTATGAATTCTGATGAAATTCCATACGTCTTTGACCGGTTTTATCGTGCAGATGAATCGCGCGGTGAAACGCCAGGTACAGGGCTTGGACTTTCGATTGCAAAATGGATTATTGATGAACATAAAGGTTCTGTGGAAGTAGTTTCTGGTGAAGGTAAAGGAACGATCTTTACGATTTGGCTACCGATAGCCTATGCGGAACTGGATGCTTCGTCTATAATAGAAGAGACAACGGATTGAGTATTATTTAGAAAGCAGGTGTTTGGGAGTGGAAATAGTAAAAATATCGCCTCGCGGTTATTGTTATGGGGTAGTCGATGCGATGGTAATCGCTTTGCAAACCGTTCAAAATAAAGAATTGCCCAGACCTATCTACATTTTAGGTATGATCGTTCATAATGCCCATGTTACAGAAGCGTTTGAACGTGAAGGTGTTATTACGCTGGATGGAGAGAATCGTCTTGATATATTAGATCAAGTTAATGAAGGTACAGTTATCTTTACGGCACATGGTGTATCGCCAGAAGTACGGAAGGTTGCGAGAGACAAAGGGTTGACGGTTGTTGATGCAACTTGTCCAGACGTGACCAAAACACATGACTTGATCAAGGAAAAAACTGCGGAAGGATATCACGTTATTTATATTGGAAAAGCGGGACATCCGGAACCAGAAGGAGCAATTGGCGTTGCGCCTAATGAAGTGAAATTAATTGAACGTGAGCCAGATATCGCTTTATTAGACTATACTTCTGATCAAAAGCTGATTATAACAAATCAAACGACGATGTCGCAGTGGGACACTCGTCACTTGATGGAAAAGCTACAAGAAAAATTTCCACATGCGGAAGTACACAACGAAATATGTATGGCTACCCAAGTGCGGCAAGAAGCAGTAGCTGAGCAAGCAGGGCAAGCTCAACTATGTATTGTCGTTGGAGATCCGCGCAGTAATAACTCCAATCGTCTTGCGCAAGTATCAGAAGAAATTTCCGGTGTGAAAGCATACCGAGTGGGCGATGTGTCAGAAATTAAACAAGAGTGGCTTGCAGGAATCGAACGAGTAGCTATAACTTCGGGTGCCTCAACACCAACTTTGTTGACGAAAGAAGTTATTACTTATTTGGAAGCATATGACCATAATGATCCATCTACTTGGGAAATCAAACGCACCGTTCAAATGGATAAGTTATTACCGAAAATTCGTACAAAGTCTGTTTAATGGGAAGAATTGCAGTTTAAAAGCATCTATATAGAGCGATTATTAATCGAGCTGTATAGATGCTTTATTTAGATATTGACGAACAGAGTTAAATGTTCTATAATTGCTTTAATAGATAAAAGCGAGAAAGCAAGAAAGCCAGAAAGCAGGAAAGCGTCGATGTGAGGATGTGCCTGCATAAAAAGGAGAATATAAATAATGATAGTAGTAACTAAAGCTAATATTGCAGATACAGTAATTGATGAAATTGTGGCTCAGATAGAAAAAGCAGGGGTAGAAGCGCACGTATCCAAAGGGACTGATCGTACAGTTATAGGAATCATTGGTAGTGCATCGCCAACACTTGCAGAACATTTGCGTCAAATGAAAGGTGTAGAGAATGTCGTGAAAATTTCTAAATCTTATAAACTAGCAAGTCGTGATTTCCATCCAGACGATACTATTATTGATATTAAAGGTGTAAAAATCGGTGGCGAAAATTTAGTTATTATGGGTGGACCATGTGCGGTGGAAAATCCAGAACAAATCGATGAAATTGCGCGCTTAGTAAAAGCAGCTGGTGGTCAAGTGCTACGTGGCGGCGCATTTAAGCCTAGAACAGGTCCATACAGCTTTCAGGGTGTAGGTGTTGAAGGGCTAAAAATGATGGCAGAGGCGGGCGAGAAACACGGTTTGCTGACGATTACGGAAGTAATGACGCCTGAGTATGTTGATATTTGTGCCGAGTACGCAGATATATTGCAAGTAGGTACACGTAATATGCAAAACTTTGACTTACTTCGCAAGTTAGGCACGATCAAAACGCCAGTATTACTTAAACGTGGATTTAGTTCTACGTATGATGAGTTTTTAAATGCAGCAGAATACATTTTGGCAGGTGGCAATCCAAACGTTATGTTGTGTGAGCGTGGTATTCGTACATTTGAAACATATACTCGTAATACACTAGACTTAACAGCAGTGCCAGTATTGCAATCACTTAGCCATTTACCGGTTATTTCTGATCCAAGTCATGGAACTGGTCGTCGTGAATTAGTAGAACCAATGTGTAAAGCTTCTGTAGCTGCTGGAGCAAACGGCTTAATTGTAGAAATGCATACAGATCCAGACAATTCAGCTACAGGTGACGGGGTACAATCGTTGTTCCCAGATCAATTCGCTAATCTTTTGAAAGATTTGGAGAAACTAGCTCCGCTTGTCGGCAAACGTTTTGATACAGAAAAAGCTCCGGCAGACGCATTTTTGAAGTGGAATAAGTTCTAAGTTCCTGACGCAGTGTGTATAAGCTTCTTGGTACTGTTCAGTTCATTTTTATGCTGAATAAATGCCAAGAAGTTTTTTTATTTCAGTGCGATGATATAAAACCCAAATTACGGTGACGAAATGTAATATTGTTATAGCAACATTAAATTTACAGGTCATGTTAGAATAGCTAACATAAGAAACACAAATAGCTGACATAACTATTGACGACATGGAAAGTGGGGAATTATAATAACGACATAGTTTTGCAAAAAATTGAACGATCTAGTTCAAAATTTGTGCAAACGTTCGGAAATGGAGGAAGTTTTCATGTCAGTAGAAAAGGTTTTGCAGCACATCCAAGAAAGAGATATTCAATTCGTTGATTTTCGGTTTGTTGATATTGCCGGCAGAGCACATCATATTACACTTCCGGCATCAGAAGTGGATGAAAGCACATTTGAACAAGGCGTTGCTTTTGATGGTTCATCTATATCAGGATTTCGTAGTGTAGAAGAGTCTGATATGGTGATGATGCCTGACACTTCTGCAACATATGAAGATCCATTTATGCTGCAACCTACGCTTAATATTATGTGTAGTGTTCATACTCCTGATGGTGTTCAGTACGAACGAGACCCTCGTTCCATCGCTCAAAAAGCGGAAGCATTTTTGAAGCAGTCAGGTGTAGGAACTACTGCCTTTTTTGCACCAGAATCGGAATTTTTTATTTTTGATGATGTCCGTTTTGAAAGTTCGATGCAGCGATCCTTTTATAGTGTAGATTCTGAAGAAGCAGGATGGAACAGTGGTCGTGAAGAAGTTGGCGGCAATCTTGCTCATAAGGTGAAAGTAAAAGGTGGTTATGTACCAGTTGCACCGATCGATTCGCAACAAGATATCCGTAATGAAATGGTATCGACGATGCAAGAAATAGGTCTACGCGTGGAGAGACACCATCATGAAGGTGGTACGGCAGGACACTCAGAAATAAATTTTCGATTTGATACATTAACAAATTCTGCTGACAATTTAATGAAATATAAATATATTGTACAAAATGTAGCACGTAAGTGGGGAAAAACGGCTACGTTTATGCCCAAGCCATTATTCGGAGAAAACGGTAGTGGAATGCATGTCCACTCTTCTATTTTTAATGGGGAACAACCTCTTTTTTATGAAAAGGGGACGTATGGCAACTTAAGTGAGCTGGCAATGCATTATATTGGTGGATTGTTGTATCATGCTCCAGCATTAATTGCGCTGACGAATCCAAGTACGAATTCTTTTAAGCGTCTAGTGCCTGGGTATGAAGCGCCAGTTAACTTAGTTTTTTCAAGAGGGAATCGTTCGGCTGCCATCCGAATTCCTATCGCTGCTGTAACGCCAAAAGGTTGTCGTGTTGAATTCCGTACACCAGATTCTACAGCGAATCCGTATCTTGCGTTTGCCGCTATGTTATTAGCAGGATTGGACGGTATCAAACGTAAGCTTGATCCTGTTGCGCTTGGTTATGGACCGTTCGATAACAATATATATGAACTGCCTGAAGCAGTGAAGAGAGAAGTACGTAGTGTACCAGGTACACTGGATGAAGCTTTGAACGCGCTGGAAGCAGATAGTGAGTTTTTAACGGCTGGTGGTGTATTCTCACCAGACTTTATTAGCAACTATATCCAATTGAAGCGGCAAGAAGCAAGAGAAGTATCGATTCGTGTTCATCCTCATGAATATAGTCTTTATTATGACTGTTAAGTGATTTTTGTTTAGCATCTACGTTCTAATTTGTGCTACTATGAAATATAAAAGAGATTTGCTCAAGTGGAAGGAGATTATACGATGAAACGCGCATTTAATTTTAATGCTGGTCCAGCGGCATTGCCTTTGTCAGTATTGCAAAAAGCACAAGAACAATTTGTAGATTTTAACGGTGCGGGTATGTCCATTATGGAAATGTCACATCGCAGTGCAGCTTATGAACAAGTGAATAATGAAACAGAGGCTTTGGTTCGCAAATTACTACAAGTACCAGATAATTATAAAGTATTGTTTATGCAAGGTGGGGCTAGTACTCAGTTTGCTATGCTACCGATGAACTACTTAACGGCAGGCAAACAAGCTGCTTATGTCGATACTGGTGCATGGGCTGGTAAAGCAATCAAAGAAGCTGAACTGATTGGTAACACAGTAATAGCAGCGTCATCAGCGTCAGATCAATATATGAAGATGCCAGCGCTTGACCAACTTTCGTTAGATAGTAATACAGCTTATTTGCACCTTACTTCGAATGAAACAATTGGTGGAACGCAGTTCAAAACTTTCCCGAATACAGGGAATGTGCCACTAATAGTTGATATGTCTAGTGATATTTTGAGTAGACCACTTCAAATAGAGCAATACGGCATGATTTATGCAGGAGCGCAAAAAAACTTAGGACCATCTGGTGTAACGCTAGTTATCGTTCGTGAAGATCTTGTTGCTGCAAGCAATAAGGAAATTCCGACGATGTTCCGTTACAGTACGCATGCGAAAAGTAATTCGCTATATAATACTCCACCATCTTATTCGGTTTATATGATGAAGCTTGTTTTAGAATGGATCGATGAAATGGGTGGCGTGGACAAGCTTGCTGCATATAACGAGCATAAAACGAACCTTATTTATAATGTGATTGATAATAGTGATGGCTATTACCGAGGATGTGCTGATATAGATAGTCGTTCACGGATGAATATTACGTTTAGAATGGCTAATGAAGAGCTAGAAAAACAATTTGTGAAAGAATCCGAGCAAGCGGGATTTGTAGGATTGAAAGGGCATCGTGATGTAGGTGGGCTACGTGCATCTACTTACAATGCGGTACCAACTGCAAGTTGTGAAGCACTTGCTCAATTTATGGTTGATTTCCAAAAACGTAACAATTAATGCAAATGATTGATAGGTAAGCAAATAAACACTGCTTCGTTTCATCCTGTGGAGAGGATGAGGGAAGCAGTGTTTATCCGTTAACTTAACTGATGCAACTTTCGTCGCGACCAATTGGATCGATCATTTTGTAACCAACGTTGCGAACTGTCATAATGTATTCAGGGTTACGCGCATTTTTTTCTATTTTGTCTCGCAAGTGACTAATATGAACGTCTACAATTCTCGTATCACCGAGGAAGTGGTAATCCCACACGCCATGCAATAATTGTTGTCTACTCAATACTCTACCTTTGTGTTCACAGAGGAAGTGCAGTAATTCAAACTCTTTTGGTGTAAGTTCAATAGGCTGTCCATCCAAAATAACTTCTCGTTTTTCTACAAATACTTGCAGATTTCCAATGGTATAAGTAACTTCTTCGGCTATGCCAGGGATCGGATGAAGTCGTCTGAAGAGTGCGTTGATTCGTGAAATCAATTCTTGTGTACTAAATGGTTTCGTCATGTAATCATCTGCGCCGTTATCTAAGCCGATAATTTT
Organism: Paenibacillus yanchengensis; assembly: GCF_042684845.1. Taxonomy (NCBI): domain Bacteria; kingdom Bacillati; phylum Bacillota; class Bacilli; order Caryophanales; family Paenibacillaceae; genus Paenibacillus; species Paenibacillus yanchengensis. The sequence continues at coordinate 114,394 of NZ_JBHUMH010000059.1, forward strand.
GTCTGTTATATCTTGCAGAGCGGTTAACATAATAATCGGAACTGCATTATTTTGTTTGCGCAATTCTCGGCATACCTGAATACCATCCATTTTGGGAAGCATTAAATCAAGTATAATAAGGTCAGGCCTGAACGTATAAAGCATCTCAAACACAGCTTCACCGTCATGAACGCACTTTACGTCATACCCGGCTAAATTAAGATTAAATTGTATTAGGGTAACTATTGAAGGCTCATCATCGACTACTAATATTTTTTTGGACATGGAGTTTCTCCTTTGTATCCGTTATAGTAAGTTTATTATGCATGAGCAAAGTATGCGTAGCATTAACGGTACGTAAAGACAATGTAAAATATGTATTGATTTCTAGAAAGAAGCGGGGGCGGTTTCATGCCTTTCCACATCGTATTAGTGGAACCAGAAATTCCGGCAAACACAGGCAACATAGCTCGAACTTGTGCTGCGACTGGAGCGCATCTGCACCTTGTTCGACCATTAGGCTTTCAAACTGATGATCGTACGCTCAAGCGAGCTGGTCTTGATTATTGGCATGCAGTACAAGTGCATTATTATGACAGTATAGAAGAGGTACAGCAAAAGTTTGCAGATAACCGTTTCTTTTATGCTAGCACACGTGCAAAACAATATTACACCGAGTTTCAATATGAAGACGGCGATATGTTTGTATTTGGTAAAGAAACGAAAGGATTGCCACAGGCGTTAATTGAAGATAATATAAATAGCTGTATTAAAATGCCGATGACTGATGCAGTACGTTCGTTAAATTTATCCAATTCGGCAGCGATTATATTGTTTGAAGCATTGCGGCAAACAGGGTTTTCGAGCTTACAATAATTTAGCTATACAAAAAAAACGACATCAACTAAAATTAAAAGAAGGAATTAGTCGTTTTTCGTCGAAACATATGTATGCAAAGGTTTCAGAGACGACTTGCAATATTAGACATAAAGAGGTGATATAGATGAAACCAGCAGGTGTAGTTAGAAAAGTGGATCAGTTAGGGCGTATTGTGTTGCCAAAGTCATTGCGCAAACGTTATATGATGAATGAAGGGGACCCAGTGGAAATTTTCGTTCAAGCTGATCATATTATTCTAGAGAGATATCGTCCCAAATGTGTATTTTGTGGCTCTATGACAGAAGTAAGTGAATTCAAAGAGCGTGACGTATGTAACGTATGTATTGGTGAGATGCAACAACTTAACTAATCATGTATAGTTAGAGTTGTGTAGGTTTAGATACGTATTGGGATTAAGGTTCATGAATAAAAAAATGAAGCTTCCCTGACCAGCATTATTGCTTGGCAAGGAAGCTTCATTTCTTTTGAACCATTGTAGTGTCGAAATTTTTATAGACCGCTTGTTTGATCTTCATTGTATGAACTTGTTAACATTGCAACGATCATAATCACGAACACGGTCATAATAATCATAAATTTCATTAACTGGACACCTCCACATTCGCTACGTATATTATAACCAAGAAGAGAAAAAAAGAAAACAATAAAAGCGATAATAGCAATAACAACATGTTAATTAACTGTACTTGGAAGGTAACTTCTAATTCAGTTGTTTTTTTATATGGTGTTTATTCGCTTGAAAGGGGTATTACACATGGAATATCGTATTTCACCAAGAGTAGGCAGTCTACAGTCATCGGCAGTTCGAGATATATTGAAACTAACACAAGGGAAAGATATGATTTCATTTGCTGGTGGATTGCCTGCAGAAGAATTATTTCCGATTGAAGCTGTTCGTGCAGCAGCAGACCGTGTATTTTCAACTGGAAAAGGTGCGCTGCAATATGGGCTTACAGAAGGTTTTGTTCCGCTCCGTGAGCAATTATGCGGGAGAATGGCAGCGAAACAAATGAAGGTGACGATTGATCATATGCTATTAACGACAGGATCTCAGCAAGCAATTGATTTGTTAGTTGGCGTATTAACCGAGCCAGGAGATGTCGTATTGGTAGAGCGTCCTACGTATTTGGCTAGCCTACAAGTATTCGCATTGCATGGTTTACAAGTAGTTGCTTGTGATAGTGATGAGCATGGTATTATTCCAGAATCTGCTAGTGAATTGATTGCAAAACATAAACCAGCATTACTTTATTCAGTTCCTACTTTTGGAAATCCAACAGGTAGAGTATGGAGTGAAGAACGAAGAAAGCAAATATTGCAAATTTGTACAGAGCAGCAAGTACCTATACTGGAAGATGATCCGTATGGAGATATTAAGTTCCATGAGGACGAAACTTATCCTTCCATGTTTTCTATGCAAGATAGCGTAGATGGGGGAGCAGTATTTTATACAAGTACATTTTCTAAAACGGTTGCACCGGCACTGCGTACAGGCTGGATTATCGGAGATACATCAGTTATCCGAATGATGGCTAAAGCGAAACAAGCGGCTGATTTGCACTCTAGTACGCTCGATCAACAAGTACTTCATCAATTGCTAGCTGGCTTTGATTTGGACGCACATATTGCCGTTATTTCCAAAGATTATAAAGCGAGAATGTTAGAGATGGATCAATTGCTACAAAAGCAAGCAGTAGATGGATTAGTTTGGGAAAAGCCGAAAGGCGGCATGTTTTTGTGGGCACAGTTACCAGAGGGATTAGATGCAGAAGCATTATTGAAAGCTGCTGTTCCTAAAGGTGTAGCTTTTGTACCAGGTAGTTCCTTTTATGCACGTGAGCCGCAACGTAATTCGATGCGACTCAATTATACGTATAATACAGGTGCAAGAACAGAGCAAGGAATCGTACGTCTAGTAGAAGCCATTAGTGAATTTACAGCTCGTAGCTAGCTGCTAGTTCGTTTACAACATAACTATATTCGATAAGAGCTTGCTTACCTGCAGGCTCAAGTACATAAACACCTCGTCTTACTCGTTTGAACCATTGATAATAATTGTGTTGTAAGATAGATGCGGTAGAAGGATTTTTTGTAATAGCAGCGATTTGACGTGGGGCAGCTTCTTCCAGGTGCTGGAGCACGTAGGCACATTGTAAAGCTTTTTCACGATAAGCGGTAACTAGCTTACGACCGGTACTGCCGCCAACGTTATAATCGCCACTACGTTCATGAAACTCCCGCAGTATGTTTTGTTGCTTGCGATGCTTCATTCGGCGGAGCGGTGCTTCGCCCGGCTCAGCTAGAACAGCAATAGTTGGTGCTTTGGTTTTGAATACAGTAACGGTAATGAGTCCAAGACCGAGCATGCGACATAGCTCGGCTAAATCACCAAAGCGTTGATTGTGGGAACCACTTTTTTTGCGATTTCGTTCGACAGCGAGTACCACATCCGTATTTAGCCGTAAACGTTCAACTCCTTGCAGCAGCAGAGCGAGATTGAACGTTTTTTTTATTTCAACTATTAGCGTATGATTGGTTTCCGGATGGATAGCGACTAGATCGCAATGCTTTACTTCAGCACGAACTTGATAACCGAGCGCTTCATAATAAGCTTTTAGCGGTTCGTACAACTCCTCTTCTTTCTTCACTGCCATTGATAATTCCTCATTTCCCAATATGCTTCTATTGATTATAACAAATTACGATCTAATTTTTTTAAAATAATGGGCAATTTCCTCAGTCGCCAAGCATAGAAATGTAACTAACGGTCATATAAGGCATTGGGAGGAGGCGCAGCATGGATATTTTCAAACGATTATCAGAGTATAAGGCGGAAAGTGAACGATTGGCATGGAGTGGTACATTCAAAGATTATATAGCACTATTAAAACAAGATCCTTCACCGGCAATGACAGCGCACGCAAGAGTGTATGAAATGATTGTTTCCCATGGTGTTGAACAAGTGGAGGGGAAACGGAAATATAAATTTTTTGAAGAGGAATTATTTGGATTAGAAGAGACGTTAGAAAGATTAGTTGAAGAGTACTTTCATTCATCCGCTCGCAGGTTAGATGTCCGAAAGCGGATTTTACTATTAATGGGTCCAGTAAGTGGCGGGAAATCAACGATAGTAACGTTGTTGAAGAAAGGGCTAGAGCGGTTTTCACGTACCGATAAAGGAGCAGTTTATGCGATAAAAGATTGTCCAATGCATGAGGATCCACTTCACCTTATACCGTATGAATTGCGAGCAGAAGTAGAAAAAGAATTAAACATTCGAATTGAAGGTAGCTTATGTCCATCGTGCCAACTACGATTACAAGCTGATTATAATAATAATATCGAAGCAGTGGAAGTAGAGCGAGTCTTTATTTCGGAAGAAAATAGAGTGGGAATAGGTACGTTCAGCCCTTCTGATCCGAAGTCGCAAGATATAGCGGATTTAACAGGCAGTATTGATTTCTCGACAATATCGGAATACGGTTCTGAATCAGATCCGCGTGCTTATCGTTTTGATGGTGAATTGAACAAAGCGAATCGTGGATTAATGGAGTTTCAAGAAATGTTAAAATGTGATGAGAAATTTTTATGGCATTTACTTTCTTTGACGCAAGAAGGAAATTTTAAAGCTGGGCGATTTGCCTTAATTAGCGCTGATGAATTGATTGTTGCCCATACAAACGAAACAGAATATAAAGCTTTTATAAGTAATAAGAAAAATGAAGCGTTGCAGTCACGGATGATTGTAATGCCAATTCCATATAATTTAAAAGTATCGCAAGAAGAAAAAATATTAGCAAAATTAATTGGACAAAGTGATATGAGGCACATTCATATTGCACCGCATGCGCTTCGAGCGGCATCTATTTTTTCCATCCTAACTCGACTCAAAGAGACAAAAAAACAAGGGATGGACGTAGTAAAAAAAATGCGTATGTATAACGGGGAAGAAGTGGAAGGATTCAAAGATGCTGATTTAATCGAAATGCAAAATGAATATTTGGAAGAAGGTATGAGCGGGATTGATCCGCGTTATGTTATTAATCGTGTATCAAGCGCTTTAATTAAACAAGATATGTCCTGCATTAATGGGTTAGACGTTTTACGTGCCATCAAAGATGGATTAGATGTTCATCCCTCTATTTCGAAGGAAGAAAGAGAACGCTATTTAAATTTCGTTTCTATCGCCCGCAAAGAATATGATGAACTAGCAAAAAAGGAAATACAAAAGGCTTTCGTATATTCTTATGAAGAATCGGCACGAACGTTGTTTGATAATTATTTGGATAATATCGAGGCTTATTGTAATTGGACGAAAATAAAAGATCCACTGACTGGGGAAGAATTAGATCCTGATGAAAGATTAATGCGTTCTATAGAAGAACAAATTGGTATATCGGAAAACGCCAAAAAAGCTTTTCGGGAAGAAATATTAATACGTATCTCCTCGTACTCACGTAAAGGAAAGAAATTCGATTTTACTAGCCATGAACGATTACGTGAGGCAGTCGAGCGCAAACTTTTTACTGATTTAAAGGATATTGTCAAAATTACGACATCGACGAAAACGCCAGATGAGAGTCAGTTAAAGCGTATAAATGAAGTAACTAAAAGGTTAATGGAAGAACATCACTACTGTCCGGTCTGTGCCAATGAGCTACTTCGTTATGTAGGAAGTTTATTGAACAGATAGTAACTTATGGGTTGATGATTGTGTAACGTTACCAATCAAGAAGTAAAGTGTATAAAAAGCCCTCCTCTGCACATGTTAAAGCTAATGTGATGGAGGTGAGGATATTGTATAAAACGTACACAATCAATGGAGTTAAAACGTGGCTTATTATTGGGATGACATTTGCGGTTGTACTAAGTGGTTGCGGTAAGGCGAATCAAACGGAAGATAATCAAGTGAAGCCACAATCTGTTGTACCACCAACAGAACAATTGGATAATGGTTCAGACTATTCCAACAAAGTGATACCGAATAGTAAGGTTGCTCCTGAAACTGGTGATGGTACAATCAATCAACAACAAATGAAGCAGCTAGTAGCATCCTTTTCGGGAGTAGATGATTCTGAAGTTGCTTTGCAGGATAAGGATGTATTAGTTGGGCTGGAAGTGAATGATAGTACGAAACGAAAAATGGTAGCTAAACAAGTGTTTTCTAAACTAAATTCGCAATACCCTAGCTATAACTATTATATAACAACAGATTTACAACAGCGCAAACAAATTGCGAAGCTTGAGCAAGAGATTGACAAACAAAAATCAAAATATATGTTGCGACCAGCTTATATGGACTTATTAGGTGAAATTAAGCAACAGATGGCTGAGATGGAGCTAGTAAGGTAAAAATTATGTTAAAAACTTCACACTTGGACGATTGCAGTGCTAGTTAATTGCTGCAAAGTTCAGTCGTGAAGTTTTTTTGTATAGATCATATCTTTACTTTGCTTTCTTAGTAATGGTATTCTTTAATATAATTGAAAACCGTTATGGAGAAAGAAGTGAATGAAAGTGTTAATGGAGCAATTAAAAAAACAAATTGCAGCACAGGTTGCACAATTGTATACTTCGATAGATCACAATGAGCTGTTTTCGTTATTGGAGTTTCCACCGAATGTAGATATGGGAGACATATCACTACCTTGCTTCAAATTAAGTAAACAGTTGCGACAAGCACCAGTAGCTATTGCTGCTCATATTAAAGACAATTTACAATTGCCAGGCATCGCAAGTATAGATGCTGTAGCTGGTTATGTGAATTTTTATGTAGATAAACAATTATTTGCGAATCAACTGTTAGTACAGATGGAGCAAATGGGCGAGCGGTACGGTTCTAGTCAAGCAGGTGCTGGTAAAACAGTTGTTATTGATTATTCCTCTCCTAATATAGCGAAGCCATTTCATATTGCTCATTTGCGGTCTACTGTGATCGGGCATGCTTTAAAACAAATTTTTGCATTCCAAGGCTATCAAGCAATTGGCATCAACCATTTGGGTGATTGGGGAACACAGTTCGGCAAATTGATTGTTGCTTATCAACTATGGGGAGACAAAGCAGCAGTAGAAGCGGGCGGTATTGATGAGTTATTGCGTCTTTATGTCGCATTCCATGAGCAAGTGAAAGAACAGCCAGAACTTGAAGAAGAAGCAAGGCAATGGTTTGTTCGGATGGAGCAAGGCGACGAGCAAGCTTTGCAGCTATGGCAATGGTTTGTTGCGATTAGTATGCAGGAATTCGAACGGATTTATCAGTTACTTCACATTGAGTTTGATTATATTACCGGTGAAAGTTTCTATAACGATAAGTTACATACTGTGGTCACTGAGCTACAAGAAGCGAATTTGTTGTTAGAAGATGAAGGAGCGCAATTAGTTGATTTGTCAGCATTCAACATGTCACCGGCACTTATTTTGAAAAAAGATGGTAGTTCTTTGTATCATACACGTGACATTGCCGCCGCCATTTATAGACAGAAAACATATCATTTTGATCAAGCTATTTATGTTACTGATTATGCTCAAAACTTACATTTTGAACAGTGGTTTAAAGTTATCGAGCTAATGGGGTATGAGTGGGCGGAAAAACTTCATCATGTGGCATTTGGGCGAGTAAGCTTTGCGGGTACTAGTCTATCGACTAGAAAAGGAAATATAATTAAACTGGAAGAAGTGTTACAGCAAGCGATTAGTAAAACAAAAGATATAATGCAGGGAAGAATAACCGATGAAGCTCAGCTACAGCAAGTAGCGGAACAAGTAGGTGTCGGGGCTGTCATATTCCATGATCTTAGTAGCAACCGAATTAAAGATATAGATTTCACTTGGGAAACGATATTGAACTTTGAAGGAGAAACAGGTCCTTATGTTCAGTATACTCATGCGAGAGCAAGTAGCGTTTTACGTAAATATGCTGCTCAATATGGAGAAGAAACGATAGCGCTCGAGCAATTAGGAGAATATTTAACAGAGAAGACAACATTCCAAGTTATTAAAAAATTGGCGCTATATCCTGCCGTTATAGAGCAAGCTGCGAGTAAGTTAGAGCCGTCTCTTATTAGCCGTTATTTGGTGGAGCTGGCGCAGCTGTTTAATCATTTTTATCACGAAATGAAAGTAATGGTTGATGATCAGCAGACGAGACAGGCGCGAATGACGTTAGTACAAGCGGTTAAAAGAACGTTACAGCGTGGACTTGCTCTAATTGGAATACAAGCGCCAGACCAGATGTAACGATGGAGCGAAAAGTGGAATAAGCAAAATCAACTGGATGAACTGTCGTTGATCCAGTTGATTTTCAATTATCATCTATACACTGTAGTTATAAAAATTTCCGTGTAGTTTTTTTTCCATCGAATTGAAATACAATTGTTTTTTCTTCTACCATCGTTTCGAGATGAATCGTTTTACCCCACAGCCTATATACATACGGTAATGTTCGCTCAATGTATTTTAAGTCTAACTCGATACCATCGTATTGATGCAGCAAATATAATTCGCCATTGCGGTTAAAATTACCATCCTTCACAAAGAGACTTGGAAATCCTCCGTTAACACGAGAATTAACGAGTTGATCACGAATATTTTCCCAGCTTTTATCGGTAATCCGCCATTCAGGTCCCTTTTTTTCAAATACGTACAAATCAAGTTCATCGACTAAATCTTTCGTTAAATAGTTTCGCAAAAAGGAAATATCGCTATCAAGTTCACGCACTTCAAACATTTTGGATCGCCCTTGACCGGGTTTACGTCCGAACCTTGTTTGCTCTTCCAGTGTTGGATTGTCCCATCGTTTTTCAATATTTTCAAATATTTTTAATCCGAGATAATAGGGGTTTAGCGTGTTTTTTGATGGAACGACGACAGAAGAGTTTAGTTTGGCGTATTCGATTGTTTCTTCACTTGTCAAATCAAGTTCTCTCACAATGCGTTGATGCCAGTAAGAGGCCCAGCCTTCATTCATAATTTTCGTTTCGATTTGTGGCCAAAAGTAGAGCATCTCATCACGTAGCATCGTCAAAATATCACGTTGCCATTCTTCCAATACAGTGGAGTATTCTTCAATAAACCAAATAAGATCTTTTTCTAACTTTGGTGGAAAGTTCGAATTTTTTTCTATAATTGCGTCTGCTGCTTGTTTTTGTTGTTCGGCGTAAGTTGCATCGAGCATCCAAAGTTGTTCATACGGCGTTGTTTTGTCTTTGGTATGACTCGTTCGTTCAGCATTTGTTGCTGTTTCGATATATCTCTTTTTATCTAGCTGGTATGGCTTTATGATCGTTGGATCGACATGTTCTTGAATAGCAAGTATGGCATCAATGAATTGTTCTACTTGCTCTGTCCCATACTTCATAGCATATTGCTGGACTCGATCGGCAGTTGCCGACATACTTTCAACCATATTGCGATTCGTTAAGTGGAAGCGGGCATTGTTTTTAAAAAAATCAGAGTGAGCAAGTACGTGAGCCACAATTAATTTGTTTTGAATGAGAGAGTTTCCGTCTAATAAAAAAGCGTAGCAAGGATCGGAATTGATGACCAGTTCATAAATTTTACTTAAGCCAAAATCATATTCCATCTTCATTTTTTGAAACGCTTTTCCGAAGCTCCAATGATTGTAACGAGTAGGCATACCATAAGCACCGAAGGTGTATATGATATCAGCAGGACAAATCTCATAACGCATTGTATAGAAATCAAGCCCGAAGCCTTGAGCTATTTCTGTAATTTCTGCAATCGCGTATTGTAATGCATCCATATTACTTTGCATCATGATCACACCTCGCTTGGATTACTAGTTATTCTATATCATCTATATATATGTGGAGAAAAGGTGCCTTATGTACGTATTGCCTGAAATGCTCATATCAGTAGGCTAAGTATGCTCATCGACTAAAATTCATGTTATAATAAATGGAGAATGTACCAGAAAGAGAAAGTTAACATCGTTTTTGAAAACGCTATTATAATAGAACGGTGACGGGGGGAACTGTATTTGAGTATTATTTTTAAATTTTTAAAAAAGTATCGTTTTTTAGCACTTTTAACTATCGGATTTACGATGACTGAGTTAATGATAGAGCTGATCCAGCCGCTGATTATAGCTAACATTATAGATGATGGAATAGCACACTCCAATTTAGAAACGGTTACCTATTGGGGTGTTGTGCTGCTAACTATTACTGTTGCTTCTTTTGGAATAGGTATTGTAAGTTCGTTTTTTTCTAGTCACGTTAGTCAAAGTTTTGGCTTTGATTTGCGGGAAAAATTATATGAGAAGGTGCAGGCGCTATCGCTTGCGAGCTTTAATCGCTTTTCGGAGGCTTCGCTAATTACTCGGTTGACGAATGATATTGTCCAAGTGCAAAACACTGTATTTATGGGGCTTAGAATTATGTTACGTGCGCCGTTGTTCGTTATTGGAAGTGCGATTATGGCATTTGTTGTTAGCCCGAAATTAGCTATTTGGTTTACTGCTGCTCTGCCTTTTTTATTTGTGTTTTTATTGTGGATTTTAAAGCGAGGACAAGAGCTATTTCGGAAGGTTCAGAAGCAATTAGACAAAGTTAACGGTGTTATGCAACAAAATCTAACTAGTATGCGACTAGTTCGTGTCTTTGTTCGGAAACAACATGAAACGAAACGTTTTGTAAACGAAGCGGATATATTGCGAGAGCAAACAGCGTCTGCTATGCGCTTAACGGAATTAACGATGCCAATCATACTAGTTGTTATGAATGCGGCTGTCATCGTTGTACTATGGTTCGGCAAGCAGCAGCTACAGTGGCAAGGTGTGACTGTAGGAGAAATCATTGCGATAGTCAATTATGCGACACGAACTACTGGTGCTTTGTCCATTATGTCGATGATCATTATTAACTTTTCACGAGCCAAAGCTTCTGCTGAACGAATTAAAGAAGTGTTTGATGCGGAAGAAGAATATAGTGAACCAGCAGTTCAACGGTCAGTTGAGCGTTCTGATGATGTGAGTGAGCAAGCATCTATTTGTTTTGATGATGTTTCCTTTCGCTATTCAGCACAGGATGAAACGGTACTATCGAATATTTCCTTTCAGGTTAATACTGGTGAGCGAATTGCCATTATGGGAGCTACAGGGTCAGGAAAATCTTCGCTAGTACAGTTAATTCCACGGATGTATGAAGTGAGTAGTGGTACAATTTCCATTGGCGGAAAAAATATTAACTCCTTAAGCTTGCCGGAGCTTCGGACGCAAATTGGATATGTTCCACAAGAAGTCATTTTATTTAGCGGAACAATTGTGGATAACTTAAAGTGGGGTAACGAACATGCGACGATGGAACAAGTAATAGAAGCAGCGAAAGCGGCTCAAATCCATGACACGATTATGCAGCTACCAGAACAATACGAGACACTAGTTGGTCAAAAAGGTGTGAATTTGTCAGGAGGTCAAAAGCAACGATTGACAATCGCCCGAGCATTAATTCGTAAACCACTAATTTTATTACTAGATGACTGTACAAGTGCTTTGGATGTAAAAACGGAAGCTGCACTTTTACAAGCACTACAATGGCTACGCTGCACAACCTTTTTAGTGACTCAAAAAATAAGTTCCACCACTGATGCAGACAAAGTTTTAATATTAGATGATGGTCAATTACTTGCCGAAGGGAAACATGAACAATTGCTTCAGCAATCGGCTTTATACAAAGCTATATATGAATCACAGCAACGGAAGGCGGGTGTTTCCAATGCTTGAAAAACTAAAAGAACCATTTCGCTATCCGAAGGTGGCGTTGAAAGATAAGCAAACCGTACGTGCAAAAGCAGGAGGAAAAGCTAAAAAGAAACCGACGCAAACAGGGAAAACATTGCTACGCTTATGGGCTTATTTGGCAAGATATCGTGGTAAATTGATCGCCGTTTTAGTAATGGTTATATGCAGTACTGTCTTCTCTATATTGGGTCCTTATTTGACAGGAACGGCAATCAATTTATTTATCGAAAAGCAGCAAAGTGGTTTTGCTACCTTTTTATTTATTATTGGTGGTGTGTATTTGTTACAAGCGATTACGACTTGGTTACACAATATATGGATGATTAATATTTCACAGCAAATTGTATTTCAAATGAGACAAGATTTATTTCGCTATTTGCATCGATTACCTATACCTTACTTCTCTAAGCGGCAGCATGGTGAGATGATGAGTCGGATGACCAATGATATTGATAATATTAGCTCATCTCTTAATAGCTCGATTATTCAAATTTTATCAAGTACATTAATGCTATCTGGCATTGTCGTTATTATGTTATCGATTAGTCCGTTACTTACGCTGCTTACCTTTATTATTGTACCTTTAATGTTTTCTGGAATGAAATGGATCACTAATCGCACTAGCTACATGTTCAAAGAACAACAGCAAAATTTGGGTGAGTTGAACGGATTTATTGAAGAAACGTTAAGTGGTCAAAGAATTGTTAAAGCATTTTCGCAAGAGGATAAGGTGAAGCAGGGATTTGCTACTCGTAATGAAAAAATAAAACTATCTGGATTTTGGGCTCAAACGTTGTCTGGTTTTATTCCCAAGTTAATGAATGGGCTGAATAATTTAAGTTTTGCTATTATTGCAGGAGTCGGCGGTATATTAGCGATAAAAGGTAATGCTATTACTGTAGGTGCGATTTACATATTTGCTGAGTATGCTAGACAATTTACAAGACCGTTGAATGATTTGGCTAATCAATGGAATATGATGCTTTCTGCCGTGGCAGGTGCTGAACGGGTATTTCAAGTATTAGATGAACCGGTGGAAGAAGCGGATGAAGAGCAAGCAATAACATTAGCTCAGGTGCAAGGGTGTGTGCAGTTCAAAGATGTCAGCTTTAGCTACAAAGCGAATGACAATACGATACAGGGCGTTAATTTTACAGCGCAGCCTGGGGAAACGGTAGCTTTTATTGGACCTACAGGTGCAGGTAAGACGACGTTAATTCAATTGTTGTGCCGTTTTTATGACCCGTCGGCAGGCAAAATTTTGCTGGATGGAACCAACATTACTTCAGTGAAGCGAGAAAGCTTGCGGCAGCATACGGCATTTGTATTGCAAGATCCGTTTTTATTTGCAGGTACTATTCGTGAAAACATTCGATATGGTAGGTTAGAGGCGACTGATCAGGAAGTAGAAGAAGCGGCTAAGCAAGCTAATGCTCATTCTTTTATTATTCGGATGAAACAAGGGTATGAAACAGAGTTAATATTAGATGGAGGTGGCATTAGTCAAGGACAGAAACAATTAATTGCAATAGCTAGAGCGATATTAGCCAATCCATCACTGCTAGTGTTAGACGAAGCTACAAGTAGTATCGATACCGTTACGGAAATAAAAATTCAAGAAGCGTTACATCGTTTAATGCAAGGAAGAACCAGCTTCGTAATAGCCCATCGATTAAATACGATACAGCAGGCAGACCAAATTGTAGTCTTGCAGCAAGGGAAAGTAACAGAAAAAGGATCACATGAGCAGCTAGTGGAAAACAATGGTTTCTATACGCAATTGGTTAATGGTCAATTTGAGTTGGAATAGTGGTTGGAAATAAAATTTTAAATAGTAAGAAAAAGGCGGGAAACACAGTGTTTTCCGCTTGTATAGTTTGGATGGAAAGAAAAGAAGCAATCCTATTCATCTATTTTTATTTTCTATTATTCATTTAAAATGTTTGGTGAAGCGCTAGGTAGTAGTAGTAATAGAAGTAGAAGGGCACTGATAGCATGAATTTATGTAGTATTGATTATAGCCTATTATATGAAGCTATTTTTTTTCTTTGTTTTTTTTAAAACTTTTTTAAAAAAAGGGTTGCAATTGGTTTGGAAGCTGTGATATATTATAAAAGTCGCCGCTGAGATGCAGCCGACAACAAGCAAAACAACAACAAACAAAATGAAACAATGATTTGTTCTTTGAAAACTGAACAACGAGTGAAGTAATACAAAGCAAGTCAGCAAGAAATGAGCTACAAACTTTTATTGGAGAGTTTGATCCTGGCTCAG